>DASTHJ010000160.1:0-22925 GCA_035718265.1 Steroidobacteraceae bacterium
GCGTCGCCGACGCCGGGCGACTCGATCTTGATGACCTCCGCGCCCAGCAGGCGCAGCAGGTGCGAGGCATACGGTCCTGCCATCACGTGGCTGAAATCCACCACCAGCGTTCCTGCCAGTGCACTGCTCATTCTTGTTCTCCAATGCAACGCACCGCGCCGCCGTCCGCCCGCGCGACGACCTGGCGCGCGTAGCGGAACAGCCGCAGGCCGTCGATCTCGTAGCGGGACGAGAGTCGCGCGTTGCGTTCCGCGACCTCGTTGTAGACCTCGAGGAAGCGACGCACGTCGGCTCCCGAGGGTGTCGTGAAAGTCACCTGGTTCTCGCGGCCGGCGACTTCGCCGGCGACCTGCGCGAGTCGCAGTTGCCGGTCGAGCGCGTCCTCCCAGACCGCGACGCTCTCCTCGAGGATGGCGCGCTGCTCGTCGCTCAACGACTGCCAGCGCCGCAGGCCGATGGCGCGCGCCGCGTAGGCGCCGCGCGGCACGCTGATCGTGTAGAAGTAGTGCGCCACTTCGGCGAAGTGCAGCGAGCGCAGCGTGTCGGCGGGCGCGACCACGCCGTCGAGCACGCCCTTGGCGAGCGCCGAATACACCTCGCCCATCGGCATCTCGACCGGATCGGCGCCGAAGCGCCGCAGCACGTCGAGCAGCTCGGCGGGTGCGCGCAGCCGCAGGCCCTGCAGGTCGTCGAGCGTGTGCACGGCGCGATGCCGCGTGACGATGCCCGGCAGGTTGCCGCCCTGCACGGCGAGCACCCGCAGGCCGTGCAGCTCGCGGCCGAATTGCGGATCGACGTCCTGCATGCAGCGGTACAGCGCGACCTGCTGCGGAATCGTCTTGAGGCCCGCGTAGAACGCGGCCTGCACGTGAATGAGGTGCGCACCGCCGCGCGAGTAGATGGGCGTGATCAGCCCGACGTCCACCACGCCGTGGCGGATCTCGGTCATGGAGTGCTCGGACGACAGCACCGATCCCGACCAGTAGGGCTGGATGCGCAGCCGCCCGCCCGAGCGCCGTTCCACCCATTGCATCCACTCGAGGTCCGCGCGGCTGAACGGATGCGCCGGGCTGTATTGCGAGGCGTACGTGAGCACGGTCACGCCGGGCGGCGCCTGGCGCGCACATCCGCAGAGCAACCCGGTGAGGGCGGCCGCGGCGAGCAGCGTGCGCGCGTTCACAACAGGCTCCGCGAGCTCAGGAAGTCGGCCACGTGCGCGACCATGCGCTCGTGATTCCATTCCTTGGCGTCGACCATGTCGGCCGAGAGCCTGAGCACGGGGATGCCCGCGGCCTCGAGCGCGTGCTGCGTGAGCAGCGTGCCGGACTGCGACAGGCGGTTGTCCGGCGGCACCAGCACCACGGCCGCGTCGATGCCGCAGCGCCGCGCTTCGTGCACCATCCAGCCATTCATCCACGGCGGCAGGTGCAGGACTTCGTTCATCGAGCACACGCGGCTGGCGAGCGCGTGCATGGGCTTGTTCTTCAGGTCGCGGATGTACTGCGGCCCCGCGAACGGCATGTACATCGACCAGACGAACACCGCGCCGAACTGGTCTTCGAGCGCGCTGTAGAACCCGGGGTCGTGCCACAGTCCCGCGCCGATCCACATGAGGCGCACGCGTTCGTTGCTGCTGGCGCCGATGCCCTGCGCGACCCGCTCGGCGACCTCGTCGCGGAAGCGTCGCGCGTGCTGGATGGCCCACGGCGAGCCGCGATGCCACTGCGGGATCATGGTGTTCGGCATCTGCTCGGCGATCGAGACCGGGCAGGGGCGCGCATCGCCGACCAGGCGTGCGGCCTCGGCGATGTAGCCTTCCTGTTCGTTCACCCCTTCCATGAGCGCGACGAACTTGTCCTCGTCGAAACGCCGGCCGGTGCGCTTCTCCAGCAGCGCGATCAACTCGCGCATCTCCCGGACCAGCAGCTCGATGCGCCGCGGCTCGTACACCTCTTCCCAGTCGTGGTTGGAGCGCAGGAACCACTCCGGATCCTTGTGCATCCAGCCCGGCGCCTCGAGCGGGAAGAATTCCGTGCCGAGCGCCTCGGCCCACTGGCCGAACACGTGGCGGATGCATTCGCAGGTGAGACGTGCGACCAGCACCGTGGGCTTCGGCAATCCGCCCCAGGGGGCCGTCGCCGGATCGTTGTCGAGCGTGCACGCCAGGCCGAGCGAGCAGTAGCGGCAGCTGTTGCCGGGATAGCCCAGCTTGTCGAGCACCGCGAAGTAGCGCGGTGACAGTTGTTTGGCCGAGATGTACGCCGACCACCACTGGTTGCTGATCAGCGGGATGTCGAGCGCATGGAAGATCTCGTGCGGCGTGTCGGCCTGCGCGATGGCGAACGGCTCGCCATTGTCGACGACGCGACGCCGGAGGTCGGCGACGAACTGCCGCTGGTGCGCGGTGGCGTCGGCCGTGCAGGCCAGGTCCTTGCGGCTGCGCTGTCCGCTCATTTGAAGACTCCCTGCGATTCGAGCTCCGCGAAGCGCGCCTGCGACAGGCCGCAGATTTCCAGCGCGACGCGCCGGTTGTGCTCGCCCATGCCGGGCGCGCGGAACGGCGCGCCGCGCGAGCGCGAGAAGTCGATGGGTGTTCTCATGTGACCGAATTCGCCGAGCAAGGGATGCAGCATCGGCAGCAGCGAGCCGCGCGCGCGGATCTGCGGATCGCGCTCGACCAGATCGGAGACGTCCTGCACGACGCCGGCCGCGATCTTCCGGTCCTGCAGGTGCTCGACCGCGGCGATTTCCGTGCGCGCCGCACACCAGGCGGCCAGCGCCGCGTCGCGCGCCGTTGGATCCGCGTCCGGCAGTCCTTCGGCTTGCGCGAAAGCCTGCCATTGCGACTGCGTGTGGAACGTCACCGCGATCCAGCGCTCCGGCGCCGAGGTCGCATACACGCCCTGCAGGAACACGCCGGCATCGGCATTGCCGCTGCGCGCCGTCGGCGCGCCGGGCAGCAAGGCGTCGCGCATCTGCTGCACGCACAGCTCGTACATCGAAGCGTCGATGTGGCAGCCGCGCTGGTGCGCGTGGCGATGTTCGAGCGCCGCGATCACCGCGGCCGCCATCGCGAACGGCAGTATCACGTCGCCGTACGGCGCGGCGCTCGGAATCACCGGGTCGCGGTCCGGCCAGCCGGTGAGATACGTGCGTCCGCTCAACGCCGCGCCGGTGCCATCCACGCCCCAGCTGCGGGCGAGCGGGCCGGTCTGTCCGTAGACGCTGCCGGACACCATGATCAGGCCCGGGTTGCGCGCGGCGAGGTGCGCATAGTCCAGGCCGAGCTTCTCCAGCGTGCCCGGCGAGAAGTTCTCCACCACGACATCCGCCCAGTCGATCAGCGGTTCGAGCAGCTCACGGGCGCGCGCAGCTTTGAGATCCAGCGACAGGCTGAACTTCGAGGTGTTGAGGTGCGAGAACCATGGCTTGTCATCCAGGTTTCCAGCGCGCGACGCCGCCACCTGCACGTCGAGGCGCGAGAGGCACGGCCGCGTGCGTGACTCGAGCTTGACGACCTCGGCGCCGAGGTCGCCCAGCGTCTTGGTGGTGATCGAGCCGACCAGCGCCCAGGAGAAATCCAGGATGCGCACGCCGCTCAACGGTCCGCGTGTGCCGTCGGTGGGGCGTTCACCGGGCGGTAGTGAGGGTTGCGATCCGCGCTGCACGCGCAGGAACCTGCCGGGCTCGCGGCCCGCGGGCGTGTCGCGCCAGAAGCCGCGCGCCTCGAGGTGCGGATCCGCGAGCACGTCGGCCGGCGTCGCGATCACCGTGGCATTGATGCCGCGCCGCCGGCCCTCGTCGTTGATCTCGGCGCGTGTGCGCGTCCTGAAGAACGCCGCGATGGCGGCTTCCCAGCGTTCGCGCGTCGCCGGGTCGAGCGTCGAGCGGTTGTAGGTGTTCCAGTCCACGCCGCGCAGCGGATTGTCGGCGCCGCAGGCGTCCATCCAGTCGCTCAGGCCCTGGTTCGCGGGCGCGCCGAAGCGCCCCGTCATCAGCGAGTGGAAGCAGTAGCCGTCCGCGAGCGCCCAGATGCAGCGCACGCGTGCGCGACCGTAGTTGAGCGCACCGCCGGCGCGCTCGAGCAGGCGCCGGTCGAATTGCCAGACCAGTACGCCGTTGACGTTCCTCGAGAACGCGACTTCCTGCGTCGAGACGTCCACGTGCTGGCCGAGACCGCTGCGGCGCCGCTCGGCGAGCGCCGCGAGCGCACCCACGGCGGCCACCATGTCCGCGTGGAATTCACAGGCGTTCAGGGCTTCCTTGACCGGCGGACGATCGACGTCGCCGCACAGCCGCAGGATGCCGCCCATGGCCGAGGCCACCAGTTCCGATCCGCGCCAATCGCGGCGCGGCCCGCTGCTGCCGAAGGTGCTCACGGACACGTGCACCAGGCGCGGGTTCGCGGCTTCGATCTGCGCGCGCGACAGGCCGGTCTCCGCGATGCGCGCCAGGCCGAGGTTTTCCACCAGCAAATCGGCCGCGGCCAGCTCCTGCGCAGGCAGCGGCGCGTCGCAGCGCTGCACGTCGGCACCGAGGTCGCGCAGGAAGCGCGCCAGCGGCGATGCGTGCGCATCCCGAAAGGCCAGGACCCGTGTGCCGTCGAGCATCTTCATGGTGTCTTCCGCAGGTCGCGCAGGAAATTCATGACCTGCGTCAGTGAGCTGGCGGACACGTGCGCCGGCTGGCGCGCGAGCAGCAGTGTCGGAATTCCCGCCTCGCGCAATGCGCGGAGCTGGCGCGCGATTTCCCACGGCAGCGCCTCGTCCTGTTCGCTCAACCAGAGCAGCACGGCGTCGACGCGCTGTTCGCGCGCCTGCTCGAGCAGCCAGCGTGCATTGCCGCGCATCGCGAGCGCCGGCGATTCACGCCGCTGGAATTCCTCGGCAATGGCCGCGAGCGGCTCGCGCCCGCTGCGCTCCGGAAAGCTCGCGGACTCGGTCAGCTCCAGGACGACCGACGCGCCGCCGGCCTCGATGGCGAGGTGCAACTGGTCGTCGGGTGGCGGATCGCCGGCAAGCAGCACGCGCCTCGGGATGTGCAGCAGCGGGGCCTGCTCGAGCCACGGGCGCGCGGCTTCGTCGAAAGTCTCGCGCCAGTCGCAGCTGGCGGCGAATTCGAATGCCCAGCCAGTGCTGCCGCGCAGCGGCGCGGGCAACCGGCGTCGCGCGCGCACGGCCTGCACCAGCTGCTCGCGATCGCGCACACGCTGCAGCGCGGCTTCCAGCCGCTCGGCGGCGCATCCCAATTGGCCGGCGAGCAGCCGCGTCGACTCGAGCGTGTGTTCGAAGCTGCTGTGCCGCGCGAGGCCGGCCACGTCGTACAGCAGCGGGCGGGGTCCCGCACACAGGCCGCGCCGTTGCAATTCGCAGAGGTAATAGTAGAGGCGCTGGCCGCTGTCGTCGGCACGCGAGAAGATCACCGCGTCCAGGTGGTCGAACGAACCCTGCAGCCACTGTTCCGCGACGGCCCGCAGCGGCCAGGTGAACGAGTTCTCGACGAATCGGTCGGCGTTCGCGATGTGCGTGTCCGCGGGGACGCGCAGCCGCACCGGCAGCGCGTTGGCTGCGAGTATCAGCGCGACCGGCACGTCGTTGCCGACATGACCGATCACGCGCTCGCCGCGCGCCGCGGCGGCGCGCGCCACCTGCTGCGGATCGCGCCGCAGCGCCTCGAGCCCTTCCACGAATCCATTGGCGTCGTTCATGGTCTCACCCCAGCCAGTCCGGCAACGCGAGCGCCATGCCAGGAATCGCGATCAGCAATCCCAGGTGCAGGAAATCGGCGGCGAGAAACGGCAGCACACCCTTGAACACGCGGCCGATGGGGATGTCCGGCGCGATGCTGTGCATCACGTACAGATTGATGCCGATCGGCGGATGGACGAAGCCGATCTCCATGGTGCGCACGAAGAAGATCCCGAACCAGATCGGCGAGATGCCGAGCGTCGCGGTGATCGGCAGCAGGATCGGCGCGGTCAGCAGCATCAGCGCCAATCCGTCGAGCACCGAGCCCAGCAACAGCAGCAGCAGCGCGATGACCACGAGCGTCGCCACCGGGCCGGTGTCCATGCCGTGCACCAGCGAGGCGATCTGCCCGGCGAGCCCGGTGAATCCCATGAACGCCGCGAACATCAACGCACCGATGATGACCACGTAGAGCATGCCGCTGGTCTTCAGCGTGAGCACCAGCGCCTCGCAGAAGGAGTCCCAGCTCAGCCGCTTGCGTACCGCGCACAGCACCAGCGCCAGCGTGGCGCCGATCGAGGCGGCTTCGGTGGGCGTGAACCAGCCGACGGCGATGCCGACCAGCACGATGACCACCAGCGCGGCGAGATCGAGCACGCGCAGGATGGCGGCGCCGCGTTCGCGCCAGGAAATCCGTTGCGAGGAGGGGGCGATGTCCGGCCGGATCCGGCACACCAGCACGATCGCCGCCATGTAGAGCAGCGCCTGCGTGATCACCGGGATGATGGCCGCCGTGAACAGCCGGCCGATGGATTGCTCGGCGATGATGCCGAACACGATCAGCGCGCCGGAGGGCGGCGTCAGCGAGCCGAGCGTTCCGCCGGCGGCGACCGAGCCGGCGGCGAATGCGCTCGAGTAGCCGCGGCGCCGCATTTCCGGCAATCCGATCTGGCCCATCGTGGCCGCGGTGGCCAGGCTCGAACCACTGACCGCGCCGAAGCCTGCGCAGCCGGCGATCGTGGCCAGCGCCATGCCGCCGCGCCGGTGTCCGACCATGCCCGCGGCGGCGCTGAAGAAATCGCGGCTCGCGCCGGCGGCGAAGCACAGGTTCGCCATCAGCAGGAACAGCGGCAGCACGCCGAGCTCGAAGCGCGTGACCGTCTCGAAGAACACCACGCTGCACTTGATCAGCGCCGGCTCGGGTCCGAGCAGCAAGCTCAGGCCGACGAGACCGACCAGTCCCATGGCGACGCCGATCGGCAGTCCGAGCGCGAGCAGCGCCAGCAGTGCGGCGACGCCGAGCGCGCCGCTCACGGTTTGTCTCCCGGGCGGAAGAAGGCGCGCGCGAAAGCGACCGCGAGCGCCGCCGCGGTGAGCGCCACCAGCACGCGCAGCGGACGGAACGGGATGTGCAGCACTTCGGACTGCTCGAAGCTGTTCCAGAACTCGCGGGCCAGCAGCGTCGCGCCATAGGCGAGCGCGGCGAAGAACAGCGCCGCCAGCAGCGCCTCGATGCGCCGGATCCACACGCGTGCCGACGGCGACAGCCGGTCGGTGAGCATGTGCACGGCGGCGTGCGCCCGCCGCGCCGTGGCGATCAGCATGCCGGCGCAGGCCGCCGGCACGATGGCGGCCTGCACGATCTCGAGCGCGCCGGTCACCGGGAAGCCGACGTGGCGACCGAGCACCGCGGCGGCCTCGACCAGCATCACGCACAGCAGTCCGCCGGAGCCGACGTAGAACAGCAGCCCGCGCCGTGGTTTCGGTGCCGAGCTCAGTGGATCCACGCGTGACCTTCGCGATATCGGGTGGTCAGCGCGGGCAACCCCGCCGCGCGCGTGATCTGCTCGACGTAGCGCACCACGTCGCGTGCCTCCTGGTCCGAGCACAGTCGTGGGCGGCCGGGCGGATCGACGTGCACGGGGACGAAACCCGCGCTGAGCGCGTCGCCCTCCACGCGCACGCAGGCCAGCATCGCGTTGACGGCCTCGGGGTGGAATGGCGCGAGGAAATACGCAGGATCAGGGCTGAAGCCGAACAGCTCGCGGCGGCGGCGCGCCCACTCGGCACGCCCGGGGTCGTCGGTATCGGGGCTCAGCGCGCGCGTCACCACGCAACCATTGCCGAGCCCATGGAATATCGGCTTGCCGCGGTAGATCTCGATGCCGCGCAGGATGTGCGCATGGTGGCCGACCACGACGTCCGCGCCCGCGTCGATGGCCGCGTGTGCGACGGTGCGCTCGTAAGGCGCGAGCGTGGCGGGCGTGTGCACGATGCCCTTGTGAAATGCGACGACGACGAGTCGGCCGGCGGCGCGCGCCGCGCGGACGTCGGCGCGCAGCTCGTCGAGCGAGGCCTCGACGGGACTGCACAGCCGGGCACGCGGCGTGACCGGCGCGCCGTCGGCCGTGGCGATCCGCAGGTACGCGCAGCCGGCGCGCGCCGGGGTCGCCCAGGCCTCCTCGGGTCCCACGCAGTTGTAACTCAGCAGCGCGAGCCGCACGCCACCGCCTTCGATGAGGCACGGTCGCCGGGCCGCTTCGAGATCGGCGCCCGCGCCGCAATGCGCGACACCCGCGGCATCCAGCGCCGCCACGGTGTCGGCGATGCCGGCGGCACCGCAATCGGCGATGTGGTTGCCGGCCAGTGTGACCGCGTGAAAGCCCGCGCGGCGGATCGCCGGCACATGGTCGGGATCGGCGCCGGGCGCGCGGATGTCACCCGCGAGACACGGCGCGTGACGCGTGTGCGGCACTTCCAGGTGACCAATGGCGAGCGCGGCGTCGCGCAGCCGCGCGGCGATGCCGTCCAGCCAGTAGTCGGGCTGCGGCACGTCGAGGATCAGGTCACCGGAAAACAGCAGGTCGACGCTCATGAGGGGGCGCGCGCGGCGCGCGAAATTAGTTGGCAGTGTCAACTATCTGTACTACTACCACCAATCACGGGGCGGCGTCGAGCAGGGCGACCGGCGGATCAGTCCGGATCGTGCAGCCGGCGCAGCAGCGCGATCAGCGTGCGCAGTTCCTGGTCGGTGTAACGGCTCACGAACTTGCGCTCGTGGTCGATCATTTCCTTCTTCAGCGAGCGGCAGGCCCGGGTGCCGGCCGGCGTGAGGAATATGCCCTGCCGGCGGCGGTCGGCGGTCGAGCGCCTGCGCGTCACCCAGCCGGAATCCTCCATGCGGTCGACCAGCGAAACCACGCTGGCCTTGTCGATGCCGAGCTGGTTGGCGATCTCGATCTGGGCAATCCCGGGGTTCGCGTACGCCAGCAGCAGCGCGCTGAACACGCCGGGGCGCACGTCGCCCTCGGCGACGTTGCGATTGAAGTCGCGCCACAGCGCGATCTGCGCGCGGCGGAGGTTGAAGCCGAGCAGCGTGGGCAGGCAGTCGAGGTCGACGCCGACGGTGCCCGGTGCGCGTAAATCGCCGTTTTGACTGGAAGTCTTCTTGCCTGCCATGGGTGCTCCGCCGCCGCGCGCGCCAACCTACGCGAGGCACCGCGCGCGGTCAAACCGCGCCACCCGGGAGCGCCGCGCCCGTCGAGAAGGTTGGCATGGCATATAGTTGGCACTACAAACGATATTGACAAGCGCGCGCGGGCGGGCGCACGCTGATCGCCGCTCACGGGGGTGCCGCGCGCAACGGCGGCCACAACAAAACTTCGATGCACCGCCGGCACCAGGTGCCGGATGGCTGCGCAAACTGGAGGGGAATGTGAGTCTGGAAGCTTCGTGCAACAGCCCGAACCTGCTGGCGCGTGCCGTGCGCCTGGCGCTGCTGGCCGCCGCGGCCGCGGCTGCACCTGCCACCTCGCTCGCGCAGGATTCGCCCGCGACGCCGGCGCCCGGCAACCTCGACGAAATCATCGTCACGGGCAGCCGCATCCGCGGCTCGCAGCCGGTCGGCTCCTCGGTCACCTCGTTGTCGCGCGACAACATCGAGATGGCGGCGCCGCTCACGACCTCGGCGCTGCTGCAGAAACTGCCGCAGGTGTTCAACCTCGGCGTGTCCGAGAACTCGCGCGGCCAGGCCGGCGGATCCGGCAACATCACCTACGCGACGTCGATCAACCTGCGCGGGCTCGGCCCCTACTCGACGCTCACGCTGCTCGACGGCCACCGCTCGGTGCCACAGGGCACGACGGGCTTCGCCGTCGATCCATCGACCATCCCGACACTGGCGCTCGAGCGCGTGGAAGTGGTCGCGGACGGCGCCTCCGCCATCTACGGCTCCGATGCGGTCGCGGGCGTGGTGAACCTGATTCCACGCCGCGACTTCGAGGGTGTCGAGGTCAGCCTGCGCGGCGGGCAGGGCGACGACTACGACGAGCGCCAGATCGGCGCGATCGGCGGCTTCGGCTGGTCCGGCGGCCACATGATGCTGGCGCTCGAGAATTCCTTTCACAGCAACCTGAACGGCGTCGACCGCGACTACTTCCGCGGCGACCTCACGGCGCGCGGTGGCCGCGATTTCCGCGTCGTGCAGTGCAATCCGGGCAACATCGTCGTCGACGGTGTCAGCCATGCGATCCCGGCCGGCGGCGTCACCCCGGCGACCGCGGACCAGCTCGTGCCCGGAACCACCAACCGCTGCGACAACGCGCAATACCAGGACCTGCTGCCCGAGCAAAAACGCAACTCCGCGATGCTGACCTTCGACCAGGAGCTCGGCGAGCGCTTCGCCTTGTTCGCCGATGCGTTCTGGACCCGGCGCGAGTTCGTGAACCACGTCGGCGACCAGGCGGCCGCGCTGACCGTGCGCGACGTGAATCCGTTCTTCACCAGCCCGCCGGGTTCGACCGCGACGTCCGAGACCGTCAACTACTCCTTCGGCAGCCAGCTGCCGTCCAACGACACGCACGGTTTCTCCGAGGCCTACCAGGGAACGCTGGGGACCCGCGTGCAGCTCGGCGGCAACTGGGAACTCGAGGCGCTCTACACGTATGGCCACGACGAGGAGCGCAGCACCTCGCAGTACGGCATCAACAATGCGGCCTTGAATGCGGCGCTGGCGCGCACCGATCCGGCCACCGCGCTCAATCCCTTCAGCACCGCGCCGAACAACGAAGCGGCGCTCGCCAACATCGCCAACCAGCTGTTCATCGCGCCGGGCGACACGCACTTCCAGGGCTGGGAGCTCAAGGCCGACGGGCCGCTCGCCAGGATGCCCGGCGGCGACCTGCGCGTGGCGTTCGGCTACGAGGGCCAGGTGCTGACCAGCCGCTCCGGCCTCATCAACGGCACGTGGGAGGCGCCCGTCTACAACATCCCGGCGCGCGTGCGGCGCAAGGTGCATTCCGCGTTCGCCGAGTTGCTGGTGCCGCTGTTCGGCGCGGACAACGCACGCGCCGGCATGCACGAGCTGACGCTCGACCTGGCCGTGCGCTACGACGACTACAGCGATCTCGACGACGGCTCGACCGTCAACCCGAAATACGGCATCAACTGGGCGCCGACCGATTCGCTGAAGTTCCGCGGTACCTACGGCGAGTCGTTCCGCGCGCCGACGTTCTCGCAGATCTACGGCAACTCGTCGGCGCTGTACGTGCAGAACTACTCGGATCCCACCAAGGGCGGCGCGATCACGCAGGGCATCACGCTGTCCGGCGGCAATCCCGAGCTCGAGCCCGAAACGGCGCAGTCGTACACCCTGGGCGTGGACTTCACGCCGCGCGACGACCTGCGCTTCGGCCTCACGTACTTCCACATCGACTACGAGAAGCAGATCACCACCTACCTGTCCGACCTGACCATCCTGAACCGCGAGGACCAGTTCGCCGGCACGGGCATCATCGTGCGCGATCCGGATCCGGCGTTCGTCGCCGACCTGGTGGCCACCAAGCCGATTCGCGGCGTGCTGCCCAACCCGGTCACCTTGTACGTCGACGGTCGCACCAACAATCTCGGCACCACGATTGCCGCGGGCTTCGACTTCACCGTCGACTATCATTTCGATGCGGGCAACGCGGGCCAGTTCGGCGTGGGCTTCCTGACCACGTACTTCACGGACTTCGACGTCGCGATTACGCCTGCCGCGGACAAGGTCGATCAGCTCAACACCATCTACAACCCGCTGAAGTTCAAGGTGCGCGCCGACCTGTCCTGGCGCCGCGGCGGATTCGGTGGTGCGATGTTCGTCAACTACCTCGGCGGGTACGACAACAATCTCGCCAACCCCGTGCAGAAGGTCGACTCGAAGACCACGATCGACCTGAACCTCGGGTACACCTTCAGCAGTGGGTTCGCGGAAGACCTGACCATTGGCATCGACGCACTGAACCTGCTCGACGAGGATCCGCCATTCGTGAACATCGCACAGAGCCCGAACGGCGGTGGCGGCTTCGATCCGACGCTCAACAATCCGGTGGGCCGGATCATCGGACTCTCGCTTCGCAAGAAGTGGTGAGGAATCGGCGAGGGCGGCTCAACCTCTCCCCAGGGGAAAGCCGCCCCTCGCCGAGGTTTGGATCATGGCGAATTCCGGCTCGGGAACGGGCTGCGCGCTGATGGCATGGCGCACCGGTTCGACGCGTACACTGCGGCGCGTGCTCGTGACCGGAGATCCGCCATGTCCCGCTTCGCTGCCATCCTGACGATAGCGCGGGACGTGATCAGGCGCCGCCGTACACGGGCACGACGGCACCGCTCGTGACGGTGTTCTTCGGCGAAGCCAGGAACAGGATCGCGGCGGCGACTTCTTCGACCTTCGACCAGTGTCGATAGTCCGCGTCCGGCTGACCGGCGCGGTTGTCCGGCGTGTCCATGATGGAAGGTGCGACGGCATTGACCAGGATGCCGTCCTTCACGAGCTCCATCGCCAGCGAAGTCGTCAGGGCGGCGACCGCCGCCTTGGAGATCGTGTAGGCGACGCTGCCGGAGCCGCGGCGCGGATCGAGCGCCTGGCGCGCCGCGACATTCACGATGCGCCCGCCGCCGCCCAGTCGTCTGAGTGCCAACGCCGCGGCGCGGCTGCACACGTACGCCGACATGAGGTTGGCATCGAGCTGCGCCTGCAGCAGTGACTTGTCGCTGCGCGCGATGGGCGCCGCGCCGTAGGCGCCCGCCACGTGGATCGAGGCCCAGAGGTTTTCCAGGCTGGCGTAGTAGCGATCGACGGCGCTCTCGTCCGCGAGATCGCCGAGCGCCGCGAAGGTGACGCGCGGGTTGCCGCGATGCGGTGAGCGCTGCAGCGACGCCTCGCTGCGAAACGGCACCTGGCAGAGTGCGCCGGCCTCGAGCAGTGCCCCCAGCACCGCGGCGCCGAGCACGCCGGTGCCGCCGGTCACCACGACGAGACGGTCCTTGAAGTCGGGAACTGACATGAGTGTGATGCATTAAATCACAGTCTTTCAGAGGATCAGCTCCCAGTAGGTGACATCGATCCAACGGTCGAATTTGAAGCCGACTTGCTTGAAATGCGCGACCTGCACGAATCCGAATCGCCGGTGTAGCCGCAGGCTGGCATCGTTGGGAAGCGCGACTCCGCCGATGACCGCGTGAAATCCGGATGATTTCAATGAGGCGAACAGGACGGAGTACAACGCAGAGCCGATTCCCGATTTGCCAAGTCCGGGCGCCACGTACACCGTGACCTCGGCTGAGTATCGGTATGCGGCCCGGCTCTTCCACTTCTGCGCAAACGCGAAGCCGGTGATCTGGTCCGAACGCATGGCAACCAGCCACGGCAGTGACTGTGTCCGGATTTCCTCGATCCGACGTGCCATTTCTGCTGCGCAGACTGGAGCCTCTTCGAACGTAATCGTGCTGTTCAGCACGTAGTGGTTGTATATCTCCGCGACACGTTCCGCGTCGTTCAAGGTCGCGTCACGTATCGGACTACTTTCCGACGACATAGATGGGCGCGAAGCCGCCGCCCGAGGTCCGGAAGTTCGTGGTCTGGCCCTGATACAAACGTGCGGCCAGGAATTGGATACTTCCTGCATAGGCGTAGCAACGCACGTCGATCTTGAAGACTTCCTTGCTTCCGTCGATCGAACGTTGCCTTTCGCTCGGCGGTGTCAGTCGCTGGGCGAGATATCCACCCCTGAGCACGTCGGCGAACACCCGGCGTGTGAGCTTGTCACCCCGATAGGCGCCACGGCTGCCAAATCCATTGCGCGGCTTGAAGAACCAGTCCTTCCGATTCAGCCACCACTGCTCGTCATCCGCAGCGACTTCGCGGGTGACGGGAATCGCGCCTGCCAGCAGCTCGATGCTCGATTCGTCGGCGCCGAGTGCGTCGAGCGCGGACGCATCACCCAGCAGCACGAGGTTGCGCTTGTTCGCGTAGAGCGCGTGCGCGCGCGGATGGGGCGTGATCACGGCGAGATCGCGCTCGTATGCCATCTTGAGCGCGTGACTGGCCGGCGACTCGAAGTAGAAGTCCGTCAGGCGGTTGTACACGAGGTCCACGGGCTCGCCGCCGCATTCCAGTCGACCGCCGGCGATGCGAAGCTCGGCCGGATCTGCGATGCGGGAACGGATTCCCCGTGACTCGAACAGCCGCTTCGCGAGCTGAAATTCGGGATACAGGTACTGCGCGCGCGGATTCTCGTCGACGATCGCGATGCTGCGCAGCGGCGAGTCGCCGCGTGCCGATTTCCATTCGCGCTCGAACATCGAGATGATCTGCGCATCGCCTTGCGCCAGGTCCGCAGGCAGGCACCAGTTACCGTCCGCATTTCGACAACATGCGCGATGCGCGCCGTGTGCCGCGATGTTCAGGAACGCGCCGCCCGCGTTGGTATTGATCTCTATCAGCTTGGGTCCGCCGGGTGTGATGTGGAAGTCGAATCCCATGAAAACACCTGCGGTCCGCGGATCGATTTGTGCGACCGGCGACACGCGGGAGAGCACGGAACGCCGATATCCCGGCAGCCTCGCGATCGACTCGATCGACGCGACGACCCGCCGCATTGCATCGACGTCGGACACCTGCAGGAAGACGGGCGTGTCGCTGAAGAGGTGTGGATGGCTCTCGAGGATGGAGGGCCCGGGCTCGAGCACGGAATCCATTTGCGTGCGCAAGGTTGAGAGATCCATGACCCTGCAGTCGCATTCGCGATTGAGTGTCTGCGCGATGTCTTGCGGGCGGGGCATCACGTCGGCTCAGGCAGCCGACTTGCGTCGCGCCGGCCTCGCGGTCCGCGGGGCACAGTTTGCCTCGCAACCTTGTGCGGTGGCGGCGCAGCACTTGTCGGTGAGATAGCCCACGAGCTCGTTCATGAGCGTGTAGTCGGCGCTGTAGATCAGTTGCCGACTGGCGCGCGTCTGCCTGAGCAGACCGGCGCGCTGCAGTGCCTGGAGATGAAACGTGAGGGAAGAGGGCACCAGTCCAACGCGGTCGCCGATCTCGCCGGCCGGCAATCCTCGAGGTCCTTGTTCGACCAGCAGGCGGTAAATGGCCAGGCGATACTCGTGCGCGAGTGCGCCAAGCGCCTCGATGACCTGGGCCGTCTTCATGGCGACGTACGATATTTCGAGAATGATCGAAATGTCAAGGCAGCTGGCCCGGCAGCGCCGATCGGGCCATCGCCAGGCCGACGCAGCCGGCGACCACCAGCAGCACGGGCAACCGGGTGGTGAGGAGCAGCAGGAACGCGGCGCCGGCGATCGCGACGTCGCTCGGCACGGCCACGGCGCTGGTCCACAGCGGAACGTAGAGCGCGGCGGCGAGCAGGCCGACCACCGCCGCGTTGATCCCGGAGATGGCACCCACGGCGGACGGATGCCGGGCCAGCTTGCGCCACAGCGGCAATGCGCCGGCCATCAGCAGCAGTCCCGGAAGAAAGATCGCGAGCAGTGCAACCAGCGCGCCGGAAATGCCGCCGTGTCCATGCTCGAGACGTGCGCCCATGAAGGCCGCGACGGAAAAGAGCGGGCCCGGCATGGCCTGCGCGCCGCCGTAGCCGGCGAGAAAGTCATCGGTGGTCACCAGACCTGGTGCAACTACCGCCTCCTGCAGCAGGGGCAGCACCACATGTCCGCCGCCGAACACCAGCGCGCCGGATCTATAAAAAGCGCCGGCTGTCGCGGCGAGCGGAGACGAACTTGCGGGCATGAGCACCGCGATCGTCAGCAAGACCACGACCAGCACGAGAAGGAACACGCCGGTCCTGCCGCGATAGGGGAGCTCGAAGGGCTCGGCCAAGACTGGCGCGGACGACCTCAGGAAGCAGGCGCCGAGCAACGCGCCGAGCGCGATGGCCACGAGCTGTGAAGTCGACGAGCCGACGACCAGCACCAATGCCGTGGTTGCCGCGGCCAGCAATGCGCGCGGCGCGTCCGGCGTCAATCGACGCGCCATCCTCACGACACCCTGGGCAACGACCGCGATCGCGACCAGCTTCAATCCATGCAGTGCGGCGTGCCCGAGCGGCTGCCCGAGCCCCGGCACGAACATCGCCAGCACGTATAAAAGGAAAGCCGACGGCAGCGTGAAGCCGACGAACGCCGCGAGCGCGCCGCTCCATCCGGCGCGAATCAGGCCGAGTGCAAAGCCGACTTGGCTGCTCGCCGGCCCCGGCAGCAGCTGCGCGAGCGCGACGAGCTGCGCATAGCGACTTGCATCGAGCCAGCGTCGGCGCTCGATGAGTTCGCGCTGGAAATATCCGAGGTGGGCAATCGGGCCGCCGAACGAGGAAAGACCCAGTTTCAGGAACGCGGCGAACACCTCGCCTGCGGATCCCCGAACGCCAGTCGTCATGCCGGCTTGGGCGGCGCCGGCGCGGTCAACGCTTGCAGATCCGCGAGGTCGAAGTCCCGCTCGATCGCGGCAATGCGCGCCAGCGCGTCTTCGAATCCGTCCTTGCCGAACATCTTGTGTTCGAGATCTTCGAACTTCTCGGTGAGCTCGTGGTACTCGTGCGCAGAGATGGCCGCCTTCCAGGCGGGAAAGACGATCGTGTCCTCGATGGCGGCATGGTGCTCGTACATGCGCACGAACGAGCCGAGCACCTGCGCGAGCTGTGTGGCGCCGGCGGATGTCAGGTTGCCGCGCTTCGCGACGTCCGCAATGTAGTTCGTGATCTCGCGGCCGCGCTTGTGCTGCGCGGTCAGTGTCTCTGCCAGCGCCGCGTTCTCGCCGCCCGCCTTGATGACGGGCACGAACACGTGCGCTTCCTCGAGCGAGCGCTCGTGGTATTGCTCGCCGAATTCGCGGAACAGCGTCGCAGTGCGTCCCAGTGCCGCGAGTGGAATCCCCGACTTCCGGGATTCGAGTCGCGCAGCGGCTTCGGAATAGACCAGCAGCGCGCGGCGCAGGATGCCGTGTTCCCGCATGAGGTCTTCGACGGCGGGGACCTCCCGTTCGTCCTCGCTGCCTGCGTCCCCGGCCGCGCGAAGCACGGGCGAGAAGACCGTGCCGGCCACTGCCGCTCCGGCGGAAATCCATTGACGTCGATTGAAGACGGCCGATCCGGTCGTCAAGCCTGCTTTGGAGCTCATGGTGGGGCCCTCCGTGGGTGTCTTGCGGTGCCGTGCGAACGCTTTCGTATCCATCATCCCACCCCGCCTGGTCGCTGGTCATGTGGGTCGCCGGCCTGCTCGTACGTGTGGGGAATCCCCCACATCCGCGCCGACAACCGCTCGTAAAACCCCGTGCGATCCGACCGCGGCTGGTCCAGAATCTGCCTGGCTTGGAAATCACTTCCGGCGTCGATGTCTCCCGTCGACTCTTCTCCTGCTGCGCACCAGAGGCCGGACGCCATGACCACCGCAATCTTGTTCCTGCTCGCCGGCGTTTGCGCCTATCTCGGCATTCGGCTGCACGCCGCGAACGTGGAAAATTCCGCCTTGCGCACCAGTATCGTGCAGCTCAAGCGGCGCCTGAACCAGCGCTCCTCCTGACTTCGCGCGGGCTGATCACGCCCGCAACCCATCCGCAGATTCATCGCGGCCGCACGTCGCGACGCCCGACCCGGCGTCGGCTTCTCCTAACTAATCGCCCGGGCGGCCAGGGCTTGACCGCCGGCCGGAATTGTATCACTGTACCCATACACTTGAACTGAAGCCGCGCGGCCTGTTTCCCCTTGGACATCACCATCAACGTCACCGACGGCGTGCCGATCTACCGCCAGATCGTCAACCAGGTCAAATACCTGGTGGCCTCGCGGCTGCTGCAGCCGGGCGAAGAGCTGCCGCCGATCCGCACGCTCGCGCTGCAGCTCAAGGTGACGCCGAACACCATCGTGAAGGCGTACCACGAGCTGGAGATCTCCGGCGTCGTGCAGAAACGGCAGGGGTCCGGCACGTTCATCTCGGAGACGCGTCCGCAGCTCGCGGTGCGCGAGCGTCGCCGGGTCATCGAGCAGCGCATCGACGGGCTGCTGGCCGAAGCGCACCAGCTCAATTTCACCGCGGAGGACGTGCTGCGCATGGTGCGCGAGCGGCAGGCCGCGATGGACGAAGCCGACGCCTCGGTTCCAAAGAAGAAAGAAGCGTACAGATAGCAAGGGCAGGGAGAAGACCATGGAACAAGCAGTCGTCGAGGTCACCGGACTCTCGCGGACCTATGGAGACAGGAAGGCGCTGGATGCCGTGTCGTTCCGCGCCACGCCCGGCCAGGTCTACGGCCTGGTGGGCTCCAATGGCGCCGGCAAGACCACGCTGCTCAAGCACCTGCTCGGCCTGTTGCGCGCCACGTCCGGCTCGGTGCGCGTGTTCGGCCTCGACCCGGTGCGCGACCCGGTGGGCGTGCTCGGCCGCGTCGGCTACCTGTCCGAGGAGCGCGACTTGCCGGAATGGATGAGCGTCGGCGAGCTGCTGAACTACACGCAGGCGTATCACCCGCACTGGGACGTGGCGTACGCGCGCGAGCTGCTCGGGACGTTCGCGCTCGATCCGAAGAAGAAGGTCAAGGATCTCTCCAAGGGCATGCGCGCGCAGGCCGGACTGATCGCCGCGGTCGCGCATCGTCCGCAGCTGCTGGTCCTGGACGAGCCCTCCTCGGGTCTCGATGCCATCGTGCGGCGGGACATCCTCGACGCCATCGTGCGCGCCGTGGCGGACGACGGCCGCACGGTGATCTTCTCCTCGCACCTGCTCGACGAAGTGGAGCGCATGTCCGACCACGTGACCCTGATGCACCACGGCCGCGTGGCGCTGAGCGGCGTGCTCGACGACGTGCGCCGCACCTACCAGCGCAGCCGCGTGCACTTCACCGAGCATTTCGACGCAGCGCCGGATCTCGATACCGCGCTGATGATGGAGGGTGGCGGCCGAAGCTGGAGCGTCGTGCACTGCGGATCGACGGAGCAGTTCCGGCACGCGGTACACGCCCGCGGCGGCGAAATCGTCGAGTCGCGCGATGCCACGCTGGAGGAGATCTTCCTGGCGCGCGCTGGTCGCGGCCGTCCGCAGGTGGAGGCGGCATGAGCTTGCGTTCACCCGTCGTCGCCATGCTGTGGGAGAACTGGCGGCTGACGCGCATCGAGGTCGCGCAGCGCCTGGCCCTGGGGCTGGTCGCCGCCTCGGCGGCACTGGTGCTCGCCGAACGCGGCGCGTTGATCGCGTTCTGGATCCTGCTGACACAGCAGGCGTTCTTCTACCTGTCGATCGCCAAGCTCAATGGCGGTCGCTTCATCGACGGCTACAAGCCTGGCTTTCCTCTCTATCTCTATTACACGCGCCCGGTCCGGACGGCGACCTTCGTCGGCGTGGCCATGGCATATGACGCGCTGACCGCGGCCGCGTCATATCTCGCCTGCGCGGCCCTGCTGGGTCTCGTGTTCGGCAAGCCGCTGCCGATGTGGCCCATGGCGATGGTCCTGGTCACGTTCCACCTGGCCTATCTCGCGGTCCAGTGGTCGACGCGCAACCGGGTCGTACAGTGGATCGGGTCGATACTCATCGGCTGGCCGCCATTCCTCGTGCTGCTCGACAAGGTGAAGACATTTCCGCGCATCGAGTTCTCGCCGGTCGAATACCTCGTGATGGCCGTGATCTGCATCGTCGCGCTGGCGCTCACCGTCGGCGGCGTGGCGCGCCAGCGTTGTGGTGACGCCATCGCCTCCGTACCGCGCAAGGCGGGAACGCCCGGATATCCCGAGTGGCTGGTCAACCTGGTCCGCTTTCCCTGTCCGACCTCATCGGCCACCCGCGCGCAGGTGTGGTTCGAAATGCGTTCGAGTGGCCTGCCCATTCTCCTGATCGGCCTTTCGATCGCCGTCGGGGTCGTGCTGCTGTACACGCTCGGCATCGTCAGCGCGCCGCTTCGACCGGCCGCTGTTGCCGCGCCGATCATGTTCGGCATACCGGCACTGCTGCTGGTGTTCGGTGGCAACGCGTTTGGCATTCGCCGCAAGCAAGGCCGAAGTTACCTCGGCACCTTCGAATCGACGCAACCGTTCGGCACCGCGCAGATGGCCGGGCTCAAGGTCCTGGTGCGCACTGGCTGCGTCCTGACCGCGCTGATCCTGGTGATCGCCACCGTGTGGCTGTCGACGTCGCTGCTGGGCACCTGGGGATCGTGGGAGATGGAAGGCAAGGACACGTTGCCGAATCTGATCCAGACCCGTGAGAAGATCGGCGACGCCTTTGCGGGCCTGTCGGTCTACGTGCATGCCCTGCAGGCCGTGCTGCTCGCGATCTTCGTCGCCGCGACGGTGACCACGCTCGCCACGTTCACCGCGCTGCGCACTCGCTATCCCCGCCACCTGCGCATCGCCGGCGCGCTGTTGCTGTTCGACATCCTCTCCCTCGTGCTGCTCGCATGGGCCGTGAATCGCGGCGTGGCCCCGCAGTCCGTGTTGCGCGCGGTGACCCAGGCGACGCTGTGGGTGGTCGTCGCACTGGTGGCCTGCGGAACGGCATATCTCGCCTGGCGCGTGTGCGCCGAGCGCGTGGTCTCGCCGCGGCAGGCGCTGCTCATCGCGCTCGCCGGCGTGACGCTCGGCGCCGGATGGCTCATGCTGCTGCGGGCAGCCGGCGTGTCACTGGCAGGCCTGTCCGCGACAGAAGCCATGGGGGGTCTTGCGCCGGCCTTGCTGCCCTTGATCCTCGCTGTGCTGGCGCCATGGTCGCTCAGCCGCGTCCGCCACTCATAACAAACAACCTTCGTGGTACGAGGTCCCGCATGAACAACCTGGCCCTGACGATCAACCTGGCCACGGCGCCATCGAGTGCCTTCGGCGAACTGCGCGAGCGCCCGCGCTTCTGGTTTCCGCTGCTGTTGCTGGTCGCCTGCACCGCCGGTGTGATCGCCTGGTACTACAGCATCGTGGACATCGATTGGCTCAAGGAGCAGATGTTCGGCAACAATCCCGGCCTGAGCGACCAGGAGCGTGCCGTTGCGATGGGCATGATGAATCGCACCACGCTGCTCTGGGGATCGGTGGTCGGCGCAATCTTCATCACGCCGATATTTCTCCTCGTTGCCGCCTTGATCCTGTGGCTGGCCGCACGGGTCACCAAGGTGCCGCAAGGGTTCAAGCACTGGTTCGCGCTGGCATGCTGGGCGTCGCTGGCCTCGCTGCTGAGCCTCATCGTGTCGGCAATCCTGCTCCTCCTGAGCGACAGCCCGCAGATTTCGCCAGGCGTCATGCAGCCGCTGTCGCTGGACGAGCTGCTGTTCCACCGGCCGGTCGGCAGCCCGGGACAAAGCGTGCTGGCGGCCCTGGGTGTGCCGAGCCTGCTGACCTGGTTCCTGATGATCGTCGGCGTCCATACGTGGAGCCAGCGCTCGTGGACGTTCAGCGCCGCGTTCGTGCTGGTCCCGCTCGTGGTGATCTACGGCCTGTGGGCGTTCTTCGCATTTCGTTAGGCGCAACGGATGACACGCAAACAATGGATCGTGATCGGCGCCCTGGTGGCGCTGATCGCGCTGCCGGTCGCGCTCAAGCTCGCGCGCGGCGGCACGGAAAAGCTGGTGACCCTGGAGCGCGTCACGCTGCACGCGCTCACGCCGACGGTGCTCGCGTCCGGTACGCTGACCTATGAAAGCCAGGTGACGCTGGCGCCTGAGGTCACCGGCCGCGTCAAGGAAATCCTGGTGGAAGAGGGCGACCAGGTGAAGCGCGATCAGCTGCTCATGCGCCTGGATCCGGCGGCCGCGCGCGCGGCCATCGAGCAGGCCAGGGCGCAGGTGCGGCAGGCGCAGCTCAACATCGAGCGCCGCCAGGTGGACTACGACGCGCAGCTCATCAAGCTCAAGCGCTTCGAGGCGCTGCGCGACCAGGGCATGGTCGACGCCAACAGCCTGCAGGAGCTGACCGCCGCGCGCGATCTCGCCGAAGTCGATCTGCGCACCAGCCGCGAGGCGCTCTCGCAGGCGCGCGCGCAGCTGAGCCAGGCGGAGGAAATGCTCGCCAAGACCGAGATCCGCTCGCCGCTCGATGGCAAGGTGACGGCCATCTACGTCAAGGTCGGCCAGACCGCCGTGCCCAGCTTCTCCGGCATCGCCGGATCCGTCCTGGTCGACGTGGCCGACACGGCCAGCATCGACGCGGAAATCAACGTCGACGAAACCGACATCGCGCGCGTCAGGGTCGGCGCACAGGCGCGCGTCGTGCCGGCGGCGTTCCCCGACAAGACATTGCTCGGCACCGTGGACCAGGTGGCCATCGCGCCGCGCATCCAGGCCGGCCAGAACAAGAGCTACCCGGTGCGCATCCGGCTGGCCAACACGGCGGACGTGGTCTTCCATCCCGGCATGAGCTGCCGCGCGGAAGTGCTCACCAATGCGCTGGACGACGCCAAGGTGCTCGCGGTGCCGGTACAGGCGGTGCGCTACGAGGACAATCCCGACAAGTCGTCGCAGGCGGAAAAGTCGCTGGCCAGCGTGTTCGTCTACGAGAACGGACGCGCCGTGAAGCGCAAGGTCACGACCGGCACGGCCGACGACAGCTACATCGCGATCTCCGATGGCGTGAAGGAAGGCGAGCAGGTCGTCGTCGGCCCCTCGAAGACGCTGCTGTTCCTGCTCGACGGCGAGAAGGTGGGCATGCAGACCGCCGAGCTGGCCGCGAAGAAGTAGCGCGTGATCGAGCTGCGCGGCATCGGCAAGACCTACCAGATGGGCGCGACGCAGCTGGTCGCGCTCGCGGACGTCGACCTGACCATCGGGCGCAACGAGTACGTGGCGCTGATCGGGCCCTCCGGCTCGGGCAAGTCGACCATGATGAACGTGCTCGGCTGCCTGGACCTGCCGACCACGGGCACGTACTCGCTCGATGGCGAGATGGTCGCCGGCATGAGCGAGGACCAGCTCGCGCGCGTGCGCAACCGCAAGATCGGCTTCAT
>DASTHJ010000161.1:0-3506 GCA_035718265.1 Steroidobacteraceae bacterium
TACGGCAACCAGATCGCATCCCAGAACGGATAATCGCCGCAGCGACTGACCAAACCTGCGCGGACCGGATTCAACACGATGTAGCGTGCGCATCCCGCCAGGGATTCTTCGCGGCGCAGCGAATGATCGTGATACCCACGCACCCACAGCGATCCCACGGCGGACCTCTCCCGGTTCCACTGGCGCGTGGCTGCCGCTTTGGCACGCGAAACGCTGCGCGACAAGGGTTCCTCTCCCTGGAGCTCGATCAGTCCGTGCCAGTGATCCGGCATCAATACCCAGGCGAGCAGTCGTGCCCACGGCCAGTTCGACGCATCGGCGAGAATCCGGCTTGCCAGGCATGATGCATCGAAGCTGGAGAACAGGCACTGCCGGCGGTATGTCGTGAAGGTCACCAGATAGATTCCGCCCGGCCGGGAATGCCGACCATGGCGCAGAAGTCGCGAGCGGGGATTGGACCAGCTTGCCGGGATCATGGCGCGATGTTGTCGAACACATCGGCGCCGGAGTATCGGCAATAGCCGGATTCTTCCGCCGGAAAATTCCTGGATGCCGAAAATCCACCTGCGGGAGCGAGCTTGCCCGCGAATGCTTTTGACCTTCAGAGGACAGCATTCGCGCCTGAAGGCGCTCCCACACTCGGCGCTTCAGTGGGAGCGAGCTTGCTCGCGAATGCTCTCGATCTTCAGCCCGAAGCGGAGCCGGGGAATCGCCGGCGGCGACACCGTCCACGTCGATGCCGAGGGCGGGAAGCTCGTGTTCAGTGCGGGTCGGGAGTGAACGTCCAGCTCACCTTTTCGGCCAGCGGCATCGACCAGCCTTCGCTGTAGACCCCGATGCCGCTGCCCGTGCGCAGGTTGGCGCTGCCCTTGAGCGGGCGGTCGAGGCGGGTGTAGCGCACGCCCTCGACGACGAGCGCCGGGAACATCACGTTGCGCGCCGGGTCAGGCTCGACCCCTCCGTCGAACGTCGCCGGCACACGGATGCGCGCCTGCGGGATCATGAGCTTGTAGGTGTGGGTGTTGTCGTCGGCGACCAGCCGCGGCGGATCGCCCTCGCCGCAGCCCTCGACGGCCTGCTTGCCCGCGCGCACGCCGTGGCCGGTGTTGAACCCGCCCGGCGTCATGCCGCTCCACGTCGCCTTGTCGTCGGCTTCGCCGGTGATGTCGCAGTCGTCGGCGCCCCAGAGCGTGTCGCGATACGCTTCCGTCATCGCGCCACCCACGCTGCGCTCGAACGCGCCGGGATCCTGCTGGATGGCGGCCATCGCCTGCATCGCCGCCTTCCGCTGGCAGGCCATGTCGTCCCCGCAGGCTTCCATCGCCTTGTTGATGTTTTCCAGTGGCTTCGGGTGCGGCGTATCCCCCGCATTGCCCATGGCGCCGGTCATGTGCGCGGTGCCTACGAGCTTGCGGTGCAGCACCGCGACTTCGGTAGCCTCGGAGTTGCTGGTCCTGCCCGTGCCGGTGTAGACGACCGTCCATGCGAGCGTGCCGCCGGGGATCTTGCGCACGTCGGGCCAGTCGGCGCCATCGTCATCGCCATCGTCGTCCGTATCCGGATCCGCCTGCACCTGTGCGTCGGCGGGGTTGCTGGTCGTGCTCGTGCTCGTGGTCGCGGCCTGCGGCCCGTCCGATCCGCCGCTGCTGGCGCCGCTGGTGGTGCCTGCCGCGCCGATCGGCTTCGGCACGTCGTCGTTGTCGCTCGCCTGGCCGCTGCACGCGGCGAGCAGCAAGGCCACGCAGAAGGGAATGGCCACGCGCAGGCGCGGATTCGCTCGAACGTTCATTTTTTCGTCTCCCCGACGGGTGATGTTCCCCGTGCGCACGCTTGCGAAGCGCACGACCCGCATCGGAGTCTAGTGCACCAACGCGTGCGCGCGTTTGCGCGCTGCAACAGCGCGCAATCGGGAAGCTGGTCGAAAACCCGCCGTTTTCAGCGCTCTTCGCGGTCGATTTCGCCGGCGACGGCACCGCCGGCGTCGCCGCCGAGGGCGGGAAGCTGGTGTTCCGTCGCGGAGTCGTCGGCTTCGACCACCAGCTCCGCGCCGTCCTCCTCCGGAGGCAGTTCCAGCGGAGGTTCGCGTCGCGGCAGGCGCCCGGCCTCGACCAGCGCCTGGATGCGCGCGAACACTTCGCCGCGGCCGAACGGCTTCTTCATGAAGTCGTCGGCGCCGATGCGGCGCACGTAGAACTGCTCGGTCGCCTGCGCATTGCCGCTGATCATCACGATCGGGATCGCGCGCGTCGCTTCGTCCTTGCGCAGCGCGCGCAGGGCGTCGAAGCCGCTCATGCCCGGCAGCACGATGTCGAGGAAGATCATGTCGGGGCGTTCCTCGCGCGCGAACGCGATCCCGGTCTCGGCGTCGCCGGCGCCGGCGGTTTCGTAATGCGCCTGGCGCAGCATGCGCCCGAGCGTCGCCACCACCGTCGCCGAGTCGTCGATGATCAGGATGCGCAGGCCTTCGCGCGCGTCCACGCGCACCGCGCGGCGGCGCTCGACCAATGGGGCGGCTTGCGGTGCCGGGGTTTCCGTCGACGCCGCATCGGCGGCGGGCATGGTGCCGTCGGGCGCGGGCACGTTGCGCAGGATGCGCCGGAAGAAATCGAATGCGGCCACGGCTGGCTCCCTCCCCGGAGCGTCGTGGGCGGATTCTAGCCCGGGCGGCCGGCCCCGTGATCCGGCCTGCGCCGGTAAAATCCCCGCATGATTTCCTTCCGCAATTTCGCCCTGCGCCGGGGCGAACGCCTGCTGCTGTCCGACGTCGACCTGGCCCTGCACGCCGGCCAGCGCGTGGGCGTGGTCGGCCGCAACGGCGCCGGCAAGTCCTCCCTGTTCGCCGCGCTGATGCGCGAACTCGAACCCGACAAGGGCGACATCGACCTGCCCGGCAAGGCGCGCATCGCGTCGGTCGCGCAGGAAACCCCGCACCTGCCGGATCCGGCGCTGGACTTCGTGCTTTCCGGCGATGCCGCGGTGCACGCTGCGGTGCAGGCCGAGGCCAATGCCTTCGCCGCCGAGGATTGGGAAGCCGTGGCCGAGGCGCATCACCGGCTGGAGGAATTGAACGGCTACGACGCTTCCGCGCGCGCGGGTCGGCTGCTGCACGGGCTCGGATTTCCTGCGGATACGCATGCCAAGCCGGTCGCGGATTTCTCCGGCGGCTGGCGCGTGCGCTTGAACGTCGCGCGTGCGCTGATGACGCCCAGCGACCTGCTGCTGCTCGACGAACCGACCAACCACCTCGACCTCGACGCGGTGGTGTGGCTGGAGGAATGGCTGAAGCGCTATCCCGGCACGCTGCTCGTCATCTCGCACGACCGCGAATTCCTCGACAACGTCACCACCCACACGCTGCACCTGCACGAGGGCAGGGCGAAGCTCTACGTCGGCGGCTATACCGACTTCGAACGCCAGCGCGCCGAACACCTGCGCCTGCAGCAGATCGCGCACGAGAAGGAACAGGCCGAACGCGCGCACCTGCAGAAGTTCATCGACCGCTTCAA
>DASTHJ010000162.1:0-6283 GCA_035718265.1 Steroidobacteraceae bacterium
ACCATCGACCGCGTGGTCGACGTGTTCCCGGCGCAGGAAAAGGAAATGGTGCGCGCCATGTTGTCCGAATCGCTGCGCGCGGTGATCTCGCAGACGCTGCTCAAGCGCAACGGCGGCGGGCGCGTGGCCGCGCACGAGATCATGATCGGCACGCCGGCCATCCGTAACCTGATCCGCGAAGGCAAGATCGCGCAGATGTACTCGGCCATCCAGACCGGCGGCGCGCAAGGCATGCAGACGCTCGACCAGTGCCTCACGGAGCTGGTGCAGAAGGGCGTGGTCAGCAAGGAAGAGGCGCGCTACAAGGCCGCCAATAAAGATAGCTTGTAAGGGCTACCGCCCGAATTCAATCCGGTTCGAAGCGAACCGGTCCGATTTGGCCGCGAAGCGCGGCGGAAGAGAAGAGACAGGTAGCAATCAATGGACAGGGAACAAGGCATAAAGCTGATGCAGGACCTTCTCCGCCGCGTGGTGGACAAGAAGGCCTCGGACCTGTTCATCACGGCGGGATTCCCGCCCGCCATCAAGATCGACGGCGAAGTCCGCCCGCAGTCCGAGCGCGCGCTCACCGCCGAGCAGTCGGCCGTGCTGGTGCGCGCCATCATGAACGACCGGCAGACCAAGGAATTCGACGCGACCAAGGAATGCAACTTCGCGATCGCGCCGCCCGGCATCGGCCGTTTCCGCGTGAATACCTTCGTGCAGCAGGGCCAGACGGGCTGCGTGATCCGCCTGATCAACTCCAAGATCCCGTCGCTCGAGGAGCTGGACCTTCCGCCCATCCTCAAGGAAGTCGTGCTCTCGAAGCGCGGGCTGGTGATCATGGTCGGCGGCACCGGTTCGGGCAAATCGACCTCGCTGGCCGCGATGGTCGGCTATCGCAACGAGAAGACGCGCGGTCACATCGTCACGATCGAAGACCCGGTCGAATACGTGCACCAGCACAAGGGTTGCGTGATCACGCACCGCGAAGTCGGCGTGGACACCGAGAACTGGCACGCGGCGCTCAAGAATACGCTGCGCCAGGCGCCGGACGTGATCCTGATCGGCGAAATCCGCGACCGCGAGACCATGGAATACGGCATCCAGTTCGCCGAGACCGGCCACCTGGTTCTGGCGACGTTGCACGCCAACAGCTCCAACCAGGCGCTGGACCGCATCATCAACTTCTTCCCCGACGAGCGGCGCGAGCAGCTCCTCATGGACCTGTCGCTGAACATCCGCGCGCTGATCTCGCAGCGCCTGATCCCGCGCGAGTCCGGCTCCGGGCGCATCGCCGCCATGGAGATCATGCTGAACTCGCCGCTGATCCAGGACCTGATCTTCAAGGGCGAGGTCGCGAAGATCAAGGAGGTCATGTCGCGCTCGACGCGCATCGGCATGAAGACCTTCGACCAGGCGCTCTACGAGCTGTACGAGGCCGGCTTCATCTCCTACGAGGACGCGCTGCGCAATGCCGACTCGAAGAACGAGCTGCGCCTCAAGATCAAGCTCGAGAGCAAGCGCGAGGTCAAGAACCTCGACGACGGCGGCGCGCTGACCATCATCGATGAAGAAGAACAGGGCCGATCGTTCTAGGGCGGATATGGCAGCAGTGAACGAGCAACTCGAGGAAACCGTCGAGGCCAATCGCGCGGGCGAAGCCGCGCCGATGGTCCTGAACACGCGGCCGCTGTTCAAGCTCATGGTCGAGCGCAAGGCGTCCGATCTCTTCTTCACGTCCAACGCGCCGATAAAAGTCAAAATCGAAGGGCAGATCATGCCCATCAACAAGCAGATCCTGTCGCCGGAGACCGTGCGCCAGGCGGCCTTCGGACTGATGACGCCCGATCAGCTCGAGAGCTTCAAGCGCGAGCTGGAAATCGACTTCGCGATCTCCGAGCCCGGTCTCGGCCGGTTCCGCGTCAACGTGTTCTACCAGCGCGGCTACCCGGCGATGGTGCTGCGCTACATCAGCGCCGACATGCCGAAGCTCGATCAGCTCGGACTGCCCGACATGTTCAAGGACCTCATCATGATGAAGCGCGGGCTCGTCCTGATGGTCGGCGCCACGGGCTCGGGCAAGTCGACGTCGATCGCGGCGATGATCAACCATCGCAATGAAGTGTCCTCGGACCACATCGTCACCATCGAGGACCCGATCGAATTCCTGCACACCAACAAGCGCTCCATCGTCAACCAGCGCGAGGTCGGGCTCGACACGAAGAGCTTCGCGCGCGCGCTGCGCGGCGTGATGCGCGCGGCCCCCGACGTCATCCTGATCGGCGAGATCCGCGACAAGGAGACGATGGAAGCGGCGATCAACCTCTCCGGCACGGGTCATCTGGTTCTCTCGACGCTGCATGCGAACAACAGCGCCGAAACGCTCGATCGCATCATCAACATGTTCCCGCAGGACCAGCACAAGCAGATCTTCCTGGACCTGTCGCAGTACCTGCGCGCCATCCTTTCGCAGCGCCTGGTCATCGGCAAGGACGGCAAGCGCATGGCAGCCATCGAGGTGATGCTGAACACGCCGTACATCACCGAGCTCATCAAGAAAGGTGACGTCTCGGGCATCAAGGAGGCCATCGTCGCGAGCTCCGAGCGCGGCGTGCAGAGCTTCGACGTGGCGCTGCTGAACCTGTACAAGCAGAACCGCATCGATCTCGAAGAGGCGCTGGCCAACGCCGATTCGCGCTCGAACCTGGAAGCGAAGATCAACTTCGGCTGAGCCGGCGGCGCCGCGCGCGCCGGATGGAACCAAATCGCCGTCCACCTGCCATAGGGAAGACGCACGCCCGCGGCCGGCCACCGGCTCGCCGGCTGCGCAATCTTCTCTAACTAGCCAGGGACGGTATCCATGACCCGATCGTTCAGCATCATGCCGCTGTTGCTCGCCGCCGCGCTCGCCTGCGCCACGGCGCGCGCCGCCGACTATCGCGCCGAGCTCGACCTCTCGTTCGACAACACGGATCCCGACGGCCCGGGAGCCCCGGACGTCGACGTGTTCGGCGTCGAAGGCTCCTACTATTTCGCGCCCGTGACCACCGACGGAAAGCCGCTCGCCGAAGCGGCCTTCCTCAATCGCTCGGGCTACGTGGGAGCGGGGGCCGCGCGTCTCGATGCCGGCGACGAGGATTTCGACATCCTGGCGGCCGAAGTCGGCTGCTACGTCCCGGGCACCATGTTCTTCGGGCGGATCGGCGTGACCCACGTCGACGACCTGGGTCCGGGCGACTCCACCCGCTGGAACGGCACCTTCGGCATCGCGCCGATGGACGGCCTGCTGGTCACCACCGACTTCGACGAGGACGGCTGGGATCCGAACGTCCGCGCGCGCTACGTGGGGCGATTCGGTACCGGTCACTGGTACGCGGCCGGGATCAGCGCCACCGATCCGGACGACGACGATCCCGACGTCGGTCTCGACGTCGATTTCTTCTTCGACGAGACCTTCAGCGTCGGCGCCGGCGTCAGCGACGACACCCGCGCGGCGCGCATCGAGAAGTTCTTCCAGCCGAATTTCGCCGTGGGCGCCCGTGTCTACGAGGATGACGACGGCGATGGCTTCGGCGCGACCCTGCGCTGGCGCTTCTGAACGCCGCGAGGGTCCTGTCCTACCGGCGTGCGCGTAGACTGCCGCCATGAAGTCGGGTCCATGGGCATGCCTGTGGTTGACACTGGCGGCGCTGGCCGCGCGGGCCGGGGAGCCGCCACTTGTGCTGGTTCCCGATCGGGTATTCGACGGCACGGCCATGCATGCCGGGTGGCAGGTGCTGGTCGCGGGTGAACGCATCACCGCCGCCGGCGACAAGCTGACGGTTCCCGCCGACGCGCGGCGCATCGAGCTCACAGGTGTCACGTTGATGCCCGGCCTGATCGAGGGCCACGGCCACCTGTTCCTGCATCCATACGACCAGACTTCCTGGGACGACCAGGTGTTGCACGAGCCGCTGGCGCTGCGCACGGCGCGTGCCGTGAATCACGCGCGCGCCACGCTGCTTGCGGGCTTCACCACCGAACGCGATCTCGGCACGGAGGGCGCGGGCTACGCAGACGTGGGCCTCAAGGCCGCCATCGAGCAGGGCATCGTGCCGGGCCCGCGCCTGCTCGTGGCCACGCGTGCGATCGTGGCCACGGGTGCGTACGGCCCGAAGGGATTCGAGCCCGGCGTCGAAGTGCCACAGGGTGCCGAGGAAGCGAGTGGCGAGGGCGTGGTGCTCGCGGTACGCCGGCAGATCGCCGCGGGCGCGGATGTGATCAAGCTGTACGCGGATTACCGGTGGCGGCCTGGCGAGCAGAGCCGCCCGACGTTCTCCGCAGCCGAGCTGCGCGCTGCGACCACCGCCGCACACGATGCCGGGCGGCCCGTCGCGGTGCATGCCAGCACCGCGGAGGGCATGCGGCGCGCCATCGCGGCGGGCGTCGACACCATCGAGCACGGCTACGGCGGCACCGCGGAGATATTCCGTGCCATGCACGACCAGGGCATCGTGCTGTGTCCGACGCTCGCGGCCGGCGAGGCCATCGCGCGTTATCGTGGCTGGGATGGCAAGGCGCCGGCACCACCGGCGATCGAGACCGGGCGCAAGGCATTCGCGGCTGCGCGTGCGGCCAAGGTGATTCTCTGCGCGGGCGGCGACGTCGGCGTGTTCGCGCACGGCGAGAATGCGCGCGAGCTCGAGCTCATGCACGAGTACGGCATGTCCGCGCTCGAGGTGTTGGCCGCTGCGACTTCAGTGAATGCCCGTGCCCTGCGCGTCGACGATCAGGTCGGCGCGATCCGTGCAGGCTTGCTGGCCGATCTCATCGCGGTGCAGGGGGATCCATCGCGGGACATTCACGCGCTGCGCCAGGTCCGCCTGGTCATCAAGGGCGGCGCCATCGTGAAAGCGCCCTGAAATGCTCAGGCGCCGAATACGGCCCGAGCGTCGAACACCGGGCCATCGACGCAGACGCGCTTCATCGCGGGGCCCTCGGCCGTCGCGACCTTCACGGTACATCCGGCGCAGCCACCCACCGCGCAGGCCATGAATTCCTCGAGCGACACCTGGCAGGGCACGTCGTGCTCGACCGCGACCCTGGCCATCGCTTCGAGCATCGGCGTCGGCCCGCAGGCGAACACCTCGACCTCGGCGCGCGCCGCCCCATCGAGCGCGCCTAACCACTCATCCGCGAGCTGCGTGACGAACCCGTCGTAGCAACCGGCGAATCCCGCCCTGGTCGCAAGCCGGCTCGGCACGCTCCAGCCGTCGAGCAGTGGATGCGCGGCGATCGTGCCGGCGGGAATTCCGGGCACGAGGATGGTGGAAGGCCGCGTCTTGAACGGGAACGGAATCTCCGAGCCCATGAGCACCAGCGGCTTCCAGGGTCTGCCGGGCTGCTCGAGCATCCATTCGGCCAGGAAGATCATCGGCGGAATTCCCACGCCGCCGCCGACCAGCAGCGCGCGCGGGCGTTGCGGATCCGGACGGAAAGGTTGCCCGATCGGGCCCAGCACGCTGATGGCATCGCCGACCCGGCGGCGGCTGAGCGCGCGCAGCCCGGGGCCGACGATCTTGTACAGGATCTCGATCCAGCCTTCGGCGGCATTGACGCGCTGGATCGAGAGCGGCCGGCGCATCGGCACGTCCGGATCGCAGGTCAGGTGCACGAAGCTGCCGGGCAGGGCGCGCGCCGCGCATTTCGGCGCGGCGATGCGCAACACGAACTGCTCGCCGGGCCAGCTCTCCTGCGTCAGCAGCCGGCCCTCTTCGAGGAAGATGCTGCCGCGATGCGCGGGATGCACGCCGGCGCCGCGGCCGGCGTCTTCCTGGGGCAAGGCGCTCAAGACCTGCGCCCCTCGATGACGGCCTCGAGCACCGCCATGCGCACGGCGACGCCGTTGCGCACCTGGTCGCGGATCACCGACTGCGGGCCATCGGCGACGTCCGAGGCGATCTCGATGCCGCGGTTCATGGGTTGCGGATGCATGACGATGGCATCGGGCCTGGCCTTCGCCAGCCGCTCCGAGGACAGGCCGAACTTCGCGAAATAGCGGTCCGCGTCCGGAATCTGCGCCGTCGCCATGCGCTCCTTCTGGATGCGCAGCATCATCACGACGTCGACGCCGGCGATGCCGGCATCCAGCGAGTTGACGCGTTCGCAACCGGCGAACTCACCGGCTTCGGGCATCAACGCCCTGGGCGCGACGATGCGGATCTGCGCGACGCCGAGCGTGCGCAGCACGTGCCACGCCGAACGCGCCACGCGCGAATGGCGGACGTCGCCGACGATGGCCACCTCGAGCCCGTCGAATTTC
>DASTHJ010000163.1:0-6219 GCA_035718265.1 Steroidobacteraceae bacterium
ATTCACTTTCAGCGGACGACCGCCGAAGTCCTTGCCATCGAGAGCCTGCATGGCGCGCGTGGCATCGGCGCTCGGCATTTCGACGAAGCCGAAGCCGCGTGGGCGGCCGGTCTCGCGATCGTTCACCAGGGACACCTTTTCAACGGTGCCGTGGGCTGCGAAGTGGGCGCGCACCGCATCTTCGGTGGCGGAGAAAGGCAGATTTCCAACGTAAAGTTTCATCCGGAACAACTCACAATTAAAAAGAGACGGTGACAGGCAATCAGCCCTGTCGGCTGTGGTTCGCGAATACTTTGAGGCTTCCGACACCGCGAATACGGCGTCGTGTCATCCAAGAATCAGCAAGCCGGCGTGCACGGTACAGGAATTGCTGTGGAGACGCGACTTTTTCCGGAAGATGCGGGGGGGGGGTTACCCCCTCGAACGAGGACCCGAAGGGGCGCACCGGTCCCCGAAACGATCGATCCGGTGCGAGGACCGCGCGCCGCCCCCCGGTCGGGTCGGGCTTTCTGCGAAAGCCCCTGATTGCCCCAAGGGTGTCGGGCGACCCCCTCGAGGAAGCGGCCCCCTGAACCGGGTCATGCGCGTCTGCCGGCGTGCCACCCCCGATCGTTGGCGCCGTCGCTGCTCGGCCATCAAACTACTTCCGGGCGTCGTTGGCGCGGCCCGGGGCCACGCGGCGGCTGCCGGATTTCCCAGGTTTCACACGGAGTTGTCCATGAGCGGATTCAATCTCGTCTACCCGATGCTGGCGCTGGTGCTGCTGACCTTCGGTGTCGCGGTGATGCTGTTCCGCGCGCGCCTGCGCGCCGTGCGCGAGGGCGTCACACCCGTGGCCTACTTTCGCGTGTTCCACGGTCCGCAGGAGCCTGAATTCCTCGCCAAGCCCACGCGGCACTACAGCAACCTGTTCGAGGTCCCGACGCTCTTCTACGCGGGATGCCTCGCCGCCATGGTGACCGGTGTCTCCGGACCCGTCGCGCAGAGCCTGGCCTGGGGTTTCGTCGCCGCGCGCCTCGGCCATGCCTGGGTGCACCTGCGTGGCAATCGCGTGCGGCACCGGCTGCGCGTCTTCCTCGCGGGATGGATCTTCCTGCTGGCGCTGTGGTGCCATGTCGGCATTTCCGTGGCAGCGCGTTGATGCGCAAGCACTCTTCGAACCCACGAACCGCAAATCCGTGTTATGTCGCGCCAAAAAAAAGTGGCGCTGGTTCACTCTTTGCGGCTCGGCCAAATCCGACCTACAGCTTCTCCATTTCCTACACGCTAATTTGCTTCCCCAGCCGGCCAAGACGCCGGCACGCAGGGGATGCTGGTGCGAAGGAAGGGTCGCCGGATATTGCTGGGGTTTCTGGTCTTGGCCTCCGCGGCCGCGTCCGCACAGCAGATTCGCTACGCCGAACCGGTGGCCCTGCGCGCCTCCGGCGCCACGGCGCAATTCGACGCTTACGGCAGGCGCTTCAATCTCACGCTGGCCGACAACGAACGCGTGCTTTCGAACCTGTCCGCGCAGCGCAAGCTGCAGCTGCGGCCGTACCGGCTGCTGCGCGGCCAGCTCGACGGGCAGCCCGGCTCCTGGGTGCGCCTCACCGAATCCGCGGCGGGCGTCGAAGGCGCGATCTGGGATGGCCATGATCTCTACGCAGTTACCTCGTACGGGCGCATCGTCGACGACCTGACCACGCCGCTGGCGGTTGGCTCGGGCCAGACGGTGATCTACCGCCTGTCCGATGCGCGTGATCTTTTGCCTCAGGATTTCTGCGCGCTGCAGGGCGACACGCTCGCGGCGCACGAGCAGACCCCGCTGCAGCAGTACCGCCAGATGGTGGGGGAGTTGCAGGGCGTCGCCGCGGGCGAGGTCTCGCGCCAGATCGAAATCTCGCTGATCGCCGACAGTGCGTTCGCGGCCAGCGAGAACAACGACCCCACCGCGGCGATGCTGGCGCGGCTCAACATCGTCGAAGGCATCTTCAGCGAGCAGGTGGGCCTGCTGGTGCTGGCCACCGACGTGCGCATCCTCTCGCCGCAGGAAGACCCCTTCAGCAGCACGAAAGCGGCCACGCTGCTGGAACAGCTCGGCAAGTACCGGGCTGCGACGCCGGCGGTGCGCGCGCGCGGTCTGGCGCACCTGATGACCGGTCGCAATCTCGACGGCACGACGGCCGGAATTGCCTACGTGGCTTCAGCCTGTGAGGCCGAGCGCGGCGTGTCGCTGAGCGAGCGCTCCTACGGCACCACGGTGTCCGCGATCGTCATGGCGCACGAGCTGGGGCACAACTTCGGCGCGCCGCACGACGGCGAGAGCGGCGGCGCCTGCGCCAAGGTGGCGGGCGGCTACGTCATGTCGCCGACCATCAGCGGCTACGCGAATTTCTCGCAATGCAGCCTGGATGTCATGCGGCCGGTGATCGAAGCCGCGAGTTGCGTGACCGCGGCGGACTTCGCCGATCTCGCGCTGGACACCGCGACCAGCCGGCTCGATGCCGAGGGCGGCGTTCCGTTCACGTTGGCCTACTCGGTGCGCTCCGCCGGAACGAAGCCGGTCGAAGCGGCGGCTTTCTCGCTGGTACTGCCCGACGATGCGGGCCTCCGCCTCGACGCCGCGAGCGCCGAGGGCGCAAGTTGCTCGATTTCGGAGCTCACCGCCACCTGCGATTTCGGCACGCTGCCGGCCGGCGAGCAGCGGGCGATCAGCATCACCGCGCACGCCCTGCTGGCCGGCACCGTGGCGGCGCGCGCCCGCGTCAGCGCCAGCAACGATTCGCTCGGCGCCAACGACGCGCGCAGCGTGTCGGTCGCGATCCGCTCCGGCGTCGATGCCGCGGTGAGCGCGCGTACCGATGCCGCGGAAGTCCCGGTCGGCGCGCCGCTGCAGATCCGCGTCGACGTGCGCAGCCTGCGCGCGCTGCCGGTGCGCAACGCGGTGCTGTCGCTGAGCCTCAACCAGGCGGTCACGGCCGCCGCGATGCCCGGTGCGAGCTGCACCACGGGCAGCTTCTCCGTGCTCTGCAACATCGCCGAGATCGCGCCGGGGGCCACCTTGCAGCTCACGGCGTCGGTCAGTGCCACGGCGGCCGGGCCGCTGTTCGCGGCCGCCAATGTCACGGCCGCCGGCGACGGCGACACCTCGAACAACTCTGCCAGCGCCCAGGCCTGGGTACAGGCCGAGCGCGACGTCGAGCTGACGGCCGGTCCTTCGACGGTGGATCTCGCCGTCGGTGGTGTGTACGAGGTGCCGTACCTGGTGCGCAATCGCGGAGCGCAGGTCGCCGAAAACGTGGTGCTCTGGGTGAGCGCTTCTTCGCAGGCCGTGGCGCTGGAGTCCATCGCGGCGGAAGATGCGGCGTGCACGGCCACCGAGGCGGGAACCTGGCGATGCGATCTCGGGTCGCTCGCGCCTGGCGCGGCACGCCTGCTGCGCGCGCGCGTGCTCGGCCTGCAGTCCGCCACGGCGGCGGTGCGCGCCCTGGCCGAGACGGCCGCCGACGGCTACAGCCCCAACAACTCCGCGGACGTGCAATTCAGCATCGACAACGCCATCGACGTGGCAGTGCTGATGGCCTCCGGCGGCGTCGGAATCGAAGACCAGGATATCGAAGGCCAGGTGTCGCTGACTTCCGGCGGGCGCGACGCGGCCACCTCCGGAACGCTCGACCTCGAATTGAACGCCGCCGGCGTGCTGCGCGCGGTGCGCCTGCACAATGGCGCGGACTGCGAACTGCTGTCCCTGCACAAGGCGCGCTGCGCGCTGCCGGTGCTGGCGCGCGGCGCGACGCTGTACGTCGATTACACGGCGCAGTTCGCCGATCCCGGCGCCTATGACGTGAAATTCACCGTGCAGGTCCCGGGCGATACGGCCTCGGGCAATGACACGCTGACCCGGCCGGTGCTCGTGCGGCCGAACAACGACATCGGCGTGGCAGGGACGATCGATCTCGGCGCCATGCTGGTCGGTGATACGCGCGAGACGACGTTCGCGGTCGCCGTGGGGCAGCGCGCCCTGGACAGCGCGAGGTTCACCGCGCGCCATCATCTGCCAGGTCTGCGCGTGGACGCGGTGCGCGCCAGCGCGGGCGAGTGCCGGGTGGACGAGGAGGCCGGCGCCGTGTGTGATTTCACCGCGCTCGCCGCCGGCGCGCGGCTGTCGGTGACGCTGACCTGGCGCGCCGAGTCGGCGCTCGACCAGGACGTGGCCGTCAGCGTGAGCACTCCGGGCGACGTGGTGTCCGCCAACAACGAGGTGCGCGGTCGCGCCGAGGTGCTGGCGCCGACCGATCTCGAACTGCGCGTCGGTGCCATGCAGGGTGGCGCGCGGGGCGCGACCCTGGAATTTCCGCCGATCTCGGTCGTGAACGGCGACCAGAAGGCCGTGGGCGCGCGGCTCGAAGTGACGCTGCCCGGCGGGTTCACGCTGCTGAACGTCTCGGCGGCCAACGCCATCTGCAGCGGCACGGCGCTGTTGCGCTGTGACTTCGCCGAGCTCGATGCGAACAGCACCTCGACGGTGCACCTCACCGTGCGCGCCAGCGAGAGTGGCAGCTACGTGAGCTCGCTGAAGCTCACCTCGCTGAACGACCTCAACCCGCACAATGACTCGCGCGACATCGAGCTGCAGATATCCGGCGCTGGCGGAAGCGGCGCCGCCTCGGCCAAGGCCGGCGGCGGCGGACGCTTCGAGTGGCTGGGCCTCGCGCTGCTCGGATGGCTGGTGTGGCGCCGCCCCCGGCGGGCGTGCCGCGCGGTCAATTGACCGTACCCGACGCGCCCGCGTCGATCTCCTACAGTGCGTCGCTGTTGCTGACGAACGCCACGTGCGTGCCGTCCGGGGACCACGACGGAACGTTGATCGTGCCCTGGCCGCCGTACACGTACGCGATGGTCTTGGGCGGCGCGCTGCCGTCGGCCGGCATGATGCGGATCATGCAGTGCTTGTAGTACGGGTGGTTGGACGGTTCCACGTCCAGGCCATACGAGATGATGGTGATCCACTTGCCGTCCGGCGAGAAATGCGGGAACCAGTCGTTCCACTTGTCGTCGTGCGTGACGCGCTCGGCGGCGCCGCAGGCCTTGTCTTCCTGCGACTTCGGCTTCTCCGGGCAGTCGTTGCGCATGCGCCAGATCTGCATCTGTCCGGAGCGTGTCGAGTTGAAATAGATCCACTTGCCGTCCGGGCTGACTTCCGGCCCGTCGTCGAGGCCGGGTGAGTTCGTGAGGTTGATCTCCTTGCCGGAGCCATCGCTCGCGATCTTGTAGATGTCGAACTCGTTGGTGTCCGAGCCCTTGGGCTTGCGGCCGCCGGTGTAGATCAGCCATTTCGCATCGGGCGTCCAGCTGTGCATGTAGCTCGGCGTATTGGGCGTGATGCGCACCGGTGTGCCGCCGGTGGCCGGCAGCGTGAAGATCGTCGACTCGCGGTTGCCGGTCGCCTGGTCGCTGATCGCGATCTGCGTGCCGTCGAAGGACAGCACGTGGTCGTTGTTCAGGCGGTTCGCGAACCCGGTGTCGATCAGCGTGGTGGTACGCGTCGCCAGATCGAACTTCCACAACCGGCCGCGCGTGGCGGGGTCGTTGCCGCTGGCATTGAAGATCAGCGAGCTGCCGTCCGGCGTCCAGTTGGGCGCCTCGAACGCCACGCGCGAGGCGTGGATCTGCGTGCGGTGGCCGTTGCTCACGTTCAACAGCTCGAGTCGCGAGCCGATGTAGTCGCGGTACGGCGTGAAGCCCACCTTCACGGGCTTGATCACGCGCACGTTGCGGAAGATCGCTGTCTCCCTGACGTCGGGGTTGTGCGCCGAGAGGAACAGGCCGACGTACAGCTCTTCGGGCAGGTCGACGTTTTCCTGTTTGACCACCTGCAGGGGCTCGCCGAAGCGCGCCGCGGACCAGGTGAACGTGTTGCCGGCGCGCTCCAGTTGCAGCACGTCGGCGTCCTTGGCATCGGGCATCTGCGTCTGCTCGGTGTCGGCGCCCTTGCTCTTGCGGTACTGCATGGCGATGAGGCCGTCGCCATGCTTGGCGCCGTCGATGTACGCCGAGTCGAAGTCGGCGATCGAGGCGCGCGCCATGATGCCGCCCTTGCGATGCGGGTCGGTGCCGGCGCCGACGAACTCCATCTGCGCCTGCACGATGAAGTCGCCCTTCATGCGGCGGTAGGCGAAGTGGAACTCGTCGCGCCTGGCCCAGATGTTCACGCCGCCGGCGCTCAGCGTGTAGACCTGC
>DASTHJ010000164.1:0-2900 GCA_035718265.1 Steroidobacteraceae bacterium
CGCGCCATTCGCGCAGCCGTGTGACCACTTCGCCCTGGATGGCCAGGTGGCTCAGCAGGTCGTCGAGCTTGACCGCGATGGGCAGGAAATCGTTGCCCGAGAGGTCCTGCTTGTCGCGCAGCTTGCCGAGCGCGGTCTCGAACGCTTCCGCGCGCTCGCACACCGACGGCAGCGGCAGCCGCTGCGCGCGCGCGTGGATGCCGCGGATCAGCTCCAGGATCAGCACCAGCTTCTCGCGGAAGGCCTGCGGATCGCGCGCGGGCAGCTTGAGGATGGCGCGCAGCTGGCCCGCCTTGTCGCGGGCCTCGCCCAGGAAATTCTCCAGGCGCGCGGCCTCGACGTGCATGACTTCCTTGAGCACCGCCGAGAGCCGCGCGTCCGCCGGATCGACGATCGAAGCCGGATCGGGCACTGGCGCGCGGTTCGCGGCTGCGTCGGCCGCGGGCGAGGCGGCAGCCCGCGCCGTCTCGGGCGAGGTGATCGTCGTGGCGAGGTGCTGCTCGGCGCTGCCCACTTCGGTCGGCAGCGTGGCGGCCGATGCCTCGGTCATCGGCGGCATGGACAGCGCGAACACTTCGCCCGTGTTGCCGGCCGTGCCGCTGGCGGTGGGCGTATTGACCGACGGCAGCGAGTCCTCGGTCGCGTCCAGCGGGCCGAGCTCTCCGCGCGGGCCGGCCGTCGCGGAGGTCGTCGCGTTGTCGCTCGTCGCGGCCGTGTCGGCCGTCGCGGCGAGCAGTACTTCCGCCGCCACCTGCACGGGGTTCGGCGGCGGCGCGGCCTGTTCGGCGGCTCCGGCCTCCAGCGCATGCGCGGAGATCTGCGGCAGCGAATCGGGCTGCAACGCCGGGCGCGTGCCGGTTTCGCCGGCCAGCCGCCTGGCGAACGTGTCCTCGTCCAGCACCGGCACTTCGATGGTGTGTGGCACGACGCGCGGCGCCGAGATGCGCTCGATCGACACGATGATGTGGTGCACGCGACCGTCGACCACCAGGCGCGCGAAGCGGATCGCGAGATGCCGTGAACCGGCGTGCACGCGCGCCAGCGGATTCTGCGTGGCGTCCACCATCGAGGAAGGATCGGCCTGCCACAGCGTCTCCAGGTAGGTGACGGTGTCGCGGCGTGCCTTGACGTCCACCAGCTCGGCGATGACCTGCACGAATGCCGTGCCCGTGGCACAGGTGTCGCCCAGCAATTCCGGCGCAGCCGAGGAGGCCTCGCCCATGAGCTTGTGTTCGCGATCGAGGAACAGCACGCCCGCCTGGCTCAGCTCCAGCATGGCGTACGCCTGCGCGCGCGCGACCACCAGCTGTTCGTCGCGCGAGCGCAGGCTGCCGCGCAGCGAGAGCGCATACAGCGTCACGGCGATCAGGCAGATCAGCGCCGTGCCCAGCGCGACGATCGGGAAGTTCAGGTACTCCACCTCAGCCACCCGTTCCGGCGGACAGCAGCGTGGACGGGTCGATGATGCCGCTGTCGCTCATGGCGTGCGACATCTGCTCGAGCGCTTGCAACAGGTCGTCGCAGGAAGCGATGCGATGCTCGCGCGACTTGCACATCAGGCGCTCGAGCAGCGGTTGGTAGACCAGGTGTTGCGCGGGCAGTTCGGGCACGGGTGCCATGACGTGCTGCTGCAGCACGTCGATCGCCGAGGCGCCGAGGTACGGCTTCTTGCCGGCCAGCATCTCGTAGAGGATCACGCCCAGGCTGTACAGGTCGGTGCGCGCGTCCAGCGGCTCGCCCTGGGCCTGCTCGGGGCTCATGTAGTAAGGAGAGCCGCGCAGCACGCCGGTGCGCGTGCTGCCGTCGCCGCACAGCAGGCTGCGCGCCAGGCCGAAGTCGATGAGCACCACGCTGCCGTCGTCGCGCAGCATCACGTTCGGCGGCTTCAGGTCGCGATGGATGATGCCCGCCTCGTGCACCACCTTCAGCGACCTGGCGATTTCCCTGACGAACGCGATCGCCTCGGCCGGCGTCAGCGGATTCTGCAGGCGCGCCTTGAGGTCGCCGCACGGGAAATACTCCATGGCCAGGTATTCGACGCCGTCGTGGATGCCATAGTCGAACAGGTCGATGATCGAGGGATGGTCGAGCGCGGCGATCGCCTCGAACTCGCGCTGGAACATGATGGAGCGCTGCCCGGTGTCGCTGACCGGCGTCTCGCTGCCCGAATGCTTGCGCTTGCTCACCTTGAGCGCGACGTTGTGTCCCAGGTCCTCGGCGATCGCCAGGTAGACCGCGGCCGCCTCGGATTCGCCGATCTTCTGCAGGATGGTGTACCCGGGAATCTGGTGGTGTGGCGGCGCCACGGGCTTCAGTTCCTTGGCGACGGCCGGGATCGAGTCCGCCGGGTCGGGAAGCTCGACCGATGCCGGCACCGGCGCCGGGCTCGGCACGGGCGTGAGGGCGGCGCGCGCGGCGCGCGCCAGGTTCGCGCCGGTGTGCGTGGAAATCGCGGTCGGTGCGCCCGCCGGCTTCGGCACGCTGGCGAGCTGTGCCGCGCGGGCCAGCGCGGCGCCGGTGTGCGTCGAGACGGGCGAGACGCCCGGCGCAGGCGACGCGGAGGCGGAAGCTGCCTGGGTCGCGGCCGGCGGCGCGGGCGGCGTGCCGGACGGATCGCGGTCCTTCTTGTCCGCCGGTGGATTGCCCGACGCGCTGCGCGCGGCTTCGGCCAGCGCCAGCCGCTCGGCGCGCCGCTGCGCCTCCTTCTCGATGGCGCGCAACGTGAGCTTGATCGAGCGCTGCAGGCGCTGCGGCGTGATCAGGCGCTTGGGTAGATAGTCCGCGGCGCCGAGCCGCAGCGTGCGGATGGCGGCGAGCTCGCTGCCGCCCTCGGCCAGGATGATCATCTCCGGGAAACCCGGCTGGCTGCGCAGCTTGCGGATCCAGTCGAAGCCGTCGGT
>DASTHJ010000165.1:0-8036 GCA_035718265.1 Steroidobacteraceae bacterium
ACTGGCCGGCGCCGCTGGATGACGTGCTGGCCGCGCGGCTGCGCGTGGCGCTGCGCGACATCCTCGGCGCCTGCATCGAATTCGCGCGCGCGCGCCGGAGCGTCACATGAACCGCAGCGACCACAAGCGCACGATCCGCGCGCCGACGGGCACGAAACTCAGCGCGCGCAGCTGGCTCACCGAGGCACCGCTGCGCATGCTGATGAACAATCTGGACCCGGCCGTGGCCGAGCGACCCGAGGAGCTGGTGGTCTATGGCGGCATCGGCCGCGCGGCACGCAACTGGGAGTGCTTCGACGCCATCGTCGCGACCCTGAAGCGGCTCGAGGGCGACCAGACGCTGCTGGTGCAATCCGGCAAGCCGGTCGGCGTGTTCCAGACGCACACGGATGCGCCGCGCGTGCTGATCGCCAACTCCAACCTCGTGCCGCGCTGGAGCACCTGGGAACACTTCAACGAGCTGGACCGCAAGGGACTCATGATGTTCGGCCAGATGACGGCCGGCTCGTGGATCTACATCGGCTCGCAGGGCATCGTGCAGGGCACCTACGAAACCTTCGTCGAGATGGGCCGCCGGCACTTCGGCGGCAACCTGGCCGGCCGCTGGCTGCTGACCGCCGGCCTCGGCGGCATGGGCGGCGCGCAGCCGCTGGCGGCCGTGATGGCCGGCGCGTCCTGCCTCGCCATCGAATGCCAGCGCTCGCGCATCGACATGCGCCTGAAGTCCGGGTACCTCGATCACGCCACGCAGCGGCTCGACGAGGCGCTGGAGCTGATCACACGCTCCTGCCGCGATCGCAAACCCGTTTCCGTCGGATTGCTCGGCAATGCCGCGGAAATCCTGCCCGTGCTGCTGCAGCGCGGCGTGCGCCCCGACCTGCTCACCGACCAGACCTCGGCGCACGATCCGGTCAATGGCTATCTACCCGCCGGCTGGACCGTGGAGCAGTGGTTCGAGCGGCGCGCGAACTTCCCGGAGAGCACCGCCAAGGCGGCGCGCATGTCCATGGCCGTGCACGTGCAGGCCATGCTGGATTTCCACGCCGCCGGCGTGCCCACCGTCGACTACGGCAACAACATCCGGCAGATGGCGCTCGAGGAAGGCGTGAAGAACGCCTTCGACTTCCCTGGTTTCGTGCCCGCCTACATCCGCCCGCTGTTCTGCCGCGGCGTCGGGCCGTTCCGCTGGGTGGCGCTGTCCGGCGATCCCGAGGACATCGCCAGGACCGACGCCAAGGTCAAGGAGCTGCTGCCCGACGACGCGCACCTGCATCACTGGCTCGACATGGCGCAAGCGCGCATCCATTTCCAGGGCCTGCCGGCGCGCATCTGCTGGGTGGGGCTCGGCGATCGCCACCGGCTCGGCCTCGCGTTCAACGAGATGGTGGCGCGCGGCGAGCTCAAGGCGCCCGTGGTCATCGGGCGCGATCACCTCGACTCCGGCTCGGTGGCCTCGCCGAACCGCGAGACCGAAGCCATGCGCGACGGCTCGGACGCGGTCTCGGACTGGCCGCTCCTGAACGCCCTGCTGAACACCGCGAGCGGCGCCACCTGGGTGTCGCTGCACCACGGCGGCGGCGTGGGCATGGGCTTCTCGCAGCACGCCGGCGTGGTGATCGTGTGCGACGGCAGCGAAGCCGCCGCGCGGCGCATCGCGCGCGTGCTGTGGAACGATCCGGCGAGCGGCGTCATGCGCCACGCGGATGCCGGCTACGAGATCGCCATCGAGACCGCCCGCAAACACGCACTCGATCTGCCCGGCATCCTCTAGATAGGCGCGCCTGCCGGAAGGCTCCTACGGCCGCGGAACACGCGCCGGCCCGACGACTCCAACGGGGCGTTCAACCCCAGACCCAGGAGCAGTCCATGTCCTACATCGACGGATTCGTAGCGGCCGTGCCGCGCGCCAACAAGGATGCGTACCGCGATCACGCGGCCGGCGCCATTACATGGTTCAAGGAGTTCGGCGCCACGCGCCAGGTCGAAGCCTGGGGCGATGACGTGCCGGACGGCAAGGTGACCGACTTCAAGTCCGCCGTGCAGGCCAAGCCCGACGAGGCCATCGTCTTCTCGTGGCTCGAGTATCCGGACAAGGCGACGCGTGACGCCGCCAACAAGAAAATGATGGAAGACGCGAAGATGAAGGAGATGGGCGCGAACATGCCCTTCGACGGGAAGCGCATGATCTTCGGCGGTTTCCAGCCCATCAACGACAGCGGCAAGTCCGGCAAGCCCGGCTATGTCGATGGCAGCCTGATCGCGGTGCCGAAGGCCAACAAGGCCGCGTACAAGGAGATGGCCGACAAGTACGCCGCCATCCTCAAGGAATACGGCGCCACGCGCACGGTCGACGCCTGGGGCGACGACGTGCCGGAGGGCAAGGTCACCGATTACAAGGTCGCCGTGAAGGCCAGGCCCGACGAGATCGTGGTGTTCTCCTGGATCGAATGGCCCTCGAAGGAAGCGCGCGACAAGGGCTGGCAAGCCGCGCAGAAGGATCCGCGCATGAAGGATCTCAAGATGCCCTTCGACGGGCAGCGCATGGTGTACGGCGGCTTCATGACGCTGATCGACCAGTGACGCGCGCGGTGGCCGTCAGCGCAGCGCAAGCTCCACGCGGACCTTGCCCTCGGCGGCGGCCACCGGCTTGATGCCGAGCAGGAACACGCGCGCCGGGTCGACGTCACCCGCACCCAGCAAGGCGTCGCGGATGGCCTGCGCGCGGGCGCGCGCCAGGTCGCCGAGTTCGGCCTCGTTGGCGGGCTGTTTCTCGCGCAGCGTCGCTTCGAGCTGCTCGATGCCGGCGCGATACGGCACCTCTTCGTCCCTGCTCTTGCGCTTCTCCAGCACGGTGAGCGCCGCCGCCGGCAGCGGCGCCTTGTCGGTCTCCTTCTCGTACAGCTTGCGCAGCAGTTCGAAGCGCGCGGCGTCGTCCATGCCTGGCTGCGCGCCCGCCGCGGCCAGGCGCGCATCCAGGCGTGCCTGCGCCAGCGCGGTGCCATCGGCTTCCGGCGAATAGGCGGTCGGGACTTCCAGCGCGAGCGATGGCCGCTCGGTCAGCGCCTTGGCCAGCGCGCGCATGCGCTCCTGTCCCTCCTGGTCCAGCGTCGCCGAGCCCGCCGCGAAATCGAGCTGGTTGATCTCGTCGTCGCGCCCGCCGAGCTTGGCGAGCAGCGTGAACGGCGAGGTGGCGATCCTGGTCAGCAGTCCGACGAAGGCCTTCCAGATCAGCGGGCCGATGCGGAACTGCGGATCGTCCAGGCTGCCGGAGAGCGGCAGGTCGATGTCGATGACCCCATTGCGGTCCTTGAGCAGCGCCACCGCGAGCTTCAGGGGTAGTTTGACCGCGTCGGGACTCTCGACGCGCGCACCGAGCTGCAGCTGGTCGACCACGAACTTCTGCTTCGCGGTGAGCTGCCGGTCCTGCACCAGGTAGTTCACGTCGATGGACAGCTTGCCCTTCTCGATCTCGTAGCCGGCGAAACGCCCGGAGTATGGCGTGACCGAGGTCATGTCCACGCCGTCGAACTTGACGTGCATGTCCGTGTACAACGCCGCCGACAACAGGTTGATCTCGCCATTGATCAGCGCGGGCGCGTACCGGTCGACGCGGCCCTCGAGCTTCACGCGGGCGCGCGACTTCGGATCCGACGACAGCCCCGCGATGCTGCCGGAGAGTTCCTGCAGGCTCACGGCGTAGTTGGGCGTGATCCAGTAATCCGCGAAATTCGCCGAGCCGCCCTGCACGCTGATGCGCCCGATGCCGATGCGCATGCCGCCCGGGTTGCCACCGGGCGCGCGGCGCGACTCGTCGACGCTCACGGTCTGCACGGCCGGCGGCGTGCTGCCGGCGGCCGGCGTGAACAGCTGCGTGATGTTCAGCGTCTGGTCGGACGCGATGATCAGCCGCGCATACGGCGCGCGCGCATCGATGCGCGCGATCTGCAGCCGTGCCGGCGCGGCGCCCGAAGCCGCCGCGAAGTCGATGCCGGCGGCGGTGATGCGCTCCCACTTGAGCAGGTCCTGGCGCAGCGTGTTGTCGACGGTGGCCAGCTTGCTGACGGTGACGTCGCCCTTGACGCCGAACGGGCCGTCGGCGGCGTATTTCACATCGAGCGCCGTGCTCAGCCGGCCGCTGTTGAGCGTGATCTGCGTGTACGCGGACAGGTAGGGCTGCAGCGCGGTGAGATCCAGGTCCTGCCACTCGACGTGACCTTCCAGGTTCTTGCCGCCCGCATCGGTTTGCGCAGTCAACTGCAACTCGCCGGCGTGCTCACCCCGGGCGGTGGACTCGATCGTGAAACGTGTGTCCGGCGCGGTGCTGAAGCCCTTGACCGCGAGCGTCACCGGCATCAGGGAAAATTCCGCACCGGGCTTCACCAGTGAATCGTGGAAGTCCACCTGCAGATCCGCCACCGAGATGTCCGGTGCGGCCAGCGTCCAGGGCGGTGCACTGGAGGGTTCCTGAGTTTGCGCCGGCGCCTCTTCCTGGCCTGCGACCGCCGGCGACTTGCGAGCCAGCTCCGCCAGGTTGATGCGCCCTGCCTCGTCGCGCGCCACGCGCAGCGTGCCGCCGTCCAGGCGGACACGGGCGATGTCGACGCGCCGCCGCGCGAGGTCCACCTGCGTCTCCTGGATCGCGAGATTGCCGACCTCGACGTAGTCCTGCTCTCCACCGGCCGGCCGCAGACCGAAGTCGCTCAACGCCAGGCCGTGCACGGCGAGCCGCAGACCGCCATCCGCCGCGGCGCTGTAGAAATACTCGCCGTCGAGATTGATCTCGCCCTTGCTCAGTTCGAACGGCAATGCATCGCGCAGGTAATCCCACACGGTGCGCGCCTTCAGTCCCGACACCTCGAACTCGCCGTTCGAGGCGAGCGGCGTCAGCTGGAAGTTGCCGCTCCAGGCAAAGCTTTCGCCCTGCAGCGACGCGCCACGCAGCGAATAGGCATTGCCGCTCTCGCCGGCCGTGCTGAAGTCGCGCAGCTCGAAGGTGATCGGACGCAGCTCGGTGGCGAATGGCTGCGAGCGCGTGTGATCTTCGAAGGCCACGCGGCCCATCGACACGCTGAGCCGGTCGATGAACACGCGCGGTTTGCGCTCCGACTTCGAAGGCGGAGCGGGATTCGCCAGGTGCGCCAGATCGGCCAGGTTCAGGCTGCCATCCGGGCGCAGCAGCACGCGCGCGAACGGCGCGTCGAGCTCCACGTCGGCGAAGCTCGGACCGAGCCGCCAGACGGAGGAGACGTCGACGTTCAGCAGCAGCCGCTCGAAGGCGAGCAAGGTCGCGCCGTCGGCATCGGGCAGCGAGAAGCCGCGCAGCTCGAGCTTCAGCGTGAACGGATTGAAGCGCACCTCGCCAAGCGTCGCGCTGCGGTGATACTGCTCATGCGCGAAATCCACGATGTTCGAGCGCACCAGGCGCGGCACCAGCCAGAAACCCAGCGCCGCGTACAGCAGGATCAGCACGGCCAGCACGATGAGCGTGAGACGTACGGCCCGGCTCAGATGTACGCGGATCATGCCTCACCTCCCGCAGGCGCGCGGCCAGTCTTCCGCGGCGCCGCGCCTCCACAGCATGAATTCGCCGGATTTCTCCTTGCCGGTATCGCGCGCAAACAGCAGCGACTGGCCGCTCGGCGAGAACAGCGCGCCGACCTCGGTGGCATTCACGTTGATCGCGGCCGGCAGTCGCGTGCGCGGTTGCCAGCGACCGTCCTGCAGCACGGACTCGTACAGGCCGTCGCCCGTCATGATGATCATGGTGCGGCCATCGGTGGAGATCTCGGCTTCGTATTCGTCGGCCGGCGTGTTGATCGCGGGCCCGAGATTCTCCACCGACCACCGGCCGTCCACCTCGCGGGCGCGCCACAGGTCGGTCTTGCCGATGCCGCCCGCGCGGTCGGAGCCGAAGTACAGCCAGCCATCCGCGCCGAGGCGCGGAAACCATTCGCGCGCCGGTGAACTGATGGGTTCCGGCAGGCGCTCCGGCGCTTGCCATTTCATCGCGGCGCCGCGGCTCACGCGCCACAGGTCGAGGCTGCGGCCGTGGATGCCGTCGGTGCTGCGCGTCGAGATGAAATACAGCGTGCGGCCGTCGTGCGTGAACCAGGGGTCCGCTTCCACGCCATCGCCGACGAAAGGCGCGTCGACCGGCGTCGTCCAGCCCGCCTCGCCGCAATGCGAGACATAGATGCGCCAGCCCGAGAAGTCGGGCGCGCTGCGGACGAAATACAGGTCGCCGGTGAGCGGGTCGAAGGCCGGATGCGATTCGAAGCGGTCGCTGGAAATGGGCGCCGGCGCCCAGGTGGCGACCGGACCCGGCGCCTGTGGCGTGGCGCATGCGCCTGCCATCGCCAGGGGCAGGACCCATCGTAGCGGACGGAAGGCGTCCATACAGTGCGCGCAGTGTACGCTTGCTGTGGACGGCCGTGCGGGCTCTATGCTCGGCGCATGCCCAAGCACACCGCGACCCTGTTCATCGAATGCCGCCGCTGCGGCCACAAGGCGCAGCGCGAAGTGACGCAGCTGCCGCTGCCCGCCGGTGCACGCTGGCGATGCTCGAACTGCAGCAATCGCGAGCCCGCCTCGATCAAGGTGTGGCACACGGGTGGGTCCTCGTCGGCGCGCATCGTCTCTTTCCCGCGCGGCAATCGCCGTCACTGAGCGCGGCGGGCTCCTACGGTTTTCGTGGCGCGGCATTCCTAAGGTCGCCGCATGCTCGTGCGCCGACTCACGTTCGCCAGCATCTTCTTCGTGGCGCTCTCGCTGGTGCCCGCGGGCGCGCACCTGATGTCGCTGCCCAACAAGATCCACATGAGCGCCGCGGACTACCTGGTGGCGCAGCAGGCGTACCGTGGCTGGGCGTTCGCCGGCATCCTCATCTTCTCCGCACTGATCGCCACGGGCTGGCTCGGGCTCGCGCTGCGTCGCGAGCGGCGGGCCATCGGCGTGTTCGTGGCCTTCGCCTGCCTGGTGCTCGCGCAGGTCTCGTTCTGGATGCTCACGTTTCCCGGCAATGCCGCCACGATGAACTGGACCACGCTGCCCGCGAACTGGGAGGAGCTGCGCTTCCACTGGGAGCTCGGGCACGCCATCGGCGCGCTGCTGACATTGGCGGCGCTGACGTTGTTGTTGACGGAAATGGGGACATTCTCCGATTCCTAGCAAATGGGGACAGTCCCCTTCGGGGACAGTTTCCTTTTCCACGCCGGCTCCCACGGCCGTTTCCACGCCGCGCCCTTCCAATGCGCGCCGTCGATTACACCTCACCCCTCAGTCTTGGGAGTCTGATCATGATGAAGCTGTCCCTGGCAGCGTCGGCCCTCGTGGCCGCGACGCTCGCCGCCCCGTCGCTGGCGCACGGACCGTACCGCGACCGCGAAGATCCGGCCGTCGTGCGCGAATGGAATTCGCTCGCCGAGGCGGTAATCCCCGCCTCCGCCGGCCCGACGCTGCCGCGTCCCTACGCGATGATGCACATCGCGATGTTCGACGCAGTGAATTCCATCGAAGGCGGCTACACCGCCTACCGCGTGCGCGTCCCGGCGCCGCGTGCCGCCTCGAGCGAGGCCGCGGCCGCACAGGCGGCGCACGACGTGTTGACCGCGCTCTTCCCCGCCAGCAAGGCGCAGTTCGACACGGCATTGCAGAACCGCCTCGCCGACATCCAGCCGACGCGCGCGCAACTCGGCGCGCAGGTCGGCCGCGACGTGGCGAAGAAAATCCTCGAATGGCGCGCCAGCGATGGCTGGGCGACCCCGCAGACCTTCACGCCGCCCGCGCTGCCCGGGCTGTGGCAACCCACACCGCCCAACTACCCCGCGGCGGCCTTCGCGCAGGCCGGCGACGCGAGGCCGTTCGCGCTGCCCACGCCTTACTACTTCCTGCCGCGGCGCCCGCCGGCGCTCGACAGCCAGGAGTACGCCGATGCCGTCAACGAGATCAAGGCGATCGGCGGGGCGACCAGCGACGTGCGCACTGCGGAGCAGACCCTGCAGGCGCACCTGTGGGCGAGCGTCGGCTACAAGGAGAAC
>DASTHJ010000166.1:0-4764 GCA_035718265.1 Steroidobacteraceae bacterium
CGAGATCTTCTTCGTCGACCTGCCGACGCCGGCCACGCGCGCGGAGATCCTGGCGATTCACTGCAAGAAGCGCGGCGTGTCGCTGGGCGCGGCTGAGTTGCAGTCGCTGGCCGCGCGCTGCGAGGGATTCTCGGGCGCGGAGATCGAGCAGGCCGTCGTTTCTGCGCTGTACGCCGCGCATGCGAATCACCAGGCGTGCTCGGCGCAGCTCATCGCGGCGGAGATCGCGGCGACTCGCCCGTTGTCCGTGGTCATGGCCGAGAAGGTCGCCGAGCTGCGCGACTGGGCGGCCGATCGCACCGTACCCGCTGATTAATGGGGACAGTCCCTCTTTCCTGGAAAGAGGGACTGTCCCCATTTTCTCACTCAGCGGCCGAGTGCCTGCTCGAGCTCCTGCCGGCGCGCCGCGAGCAGCGCGAAGCGCCGCCGCGCCCGCGCCGACACGGCGATGGCCGCCGCCAGCATCACCATGCCGCTGGCGAATGCCCCGTACGCCGCGGGACCCCCGACGAAGACCGCCCATGCCAGCGCCGCCGCGGCGAACACCGACGTGAAGGCGACCGCCATCCTTCCGGCGATCACGCGGTCGCGCGCGAACAGCGGTCGCCGCGCGCGCAGCACCCACGCGGCCAGTGCGCACCAGCTCACACCGATCAGGCTCATCGCACCGAAGGCGATCTGCGTGCGTGCCGGCAGCGAAGGCTCGGTGATCCACAACGTGACCACGACCGTGGTCAACGCGGCGGATGCCAGCAGCAGGCCCACGTAGCCGAGACGTGCCGCCAGCGACAGATTGGCGCGCGCCCGTGCCTGGATGCGGTGCAGGGATTCCGGTTCGATGATCATTTGTGCGCTCCTGTGTCGAGCTCGCGCCGCAACAGCTCGCGTGCGCGGAACAGTCTTGATTTGATCGTGCCGGTGGGGGCCTGCAGCAGCGTCGCGATCTGCTCGATCGTGAGTTCGCGCAGGTAGAAGAGCGTGAGCGTTTCGCGGTCGCTTACGGGCAGCGCGTCGAGAGCGGATTGCAGGGTCGCGAGGTCCGATTCCAGGGCGATGTCGGCCTCGGCGGCGGCCATGTCGTCGATCTCCGCCAGGTCGGCGGTCGGATGCGCATAGCGGAATCGCAGGCGATCCATGGCCACCCGGCGCGCAATGCCGAACAGCCAGGGCCGCAGGCGGGAGGCATCGCGCAACGCGGCAATACTGCGCAGGACGCGCAGCCAGGTGTCCTGGGAGAGGTCGTCGGCGACCTCGCTGCTGCTTGCCAGGGTGCGCAGGTAGCGCCACAGCGGCTCGTGCCAGCGGGCGATCAGCGCATCGAACGCGTCGCGTTCGCCGAGCTGGCAACGGATGGCCAGCAGCGCGTCGGCGCGGGGATCACGGGTTGTATTTGCGTTGCCCACGATCGAGGAGTCGTGGCAGCGGGAAAAAGGTTCGCGCCCGGGCCCGGAAAAGGGACGCACCGGCCAGGTGCGTCCCCTTTTGCTAGGAAACGGAGAATGTCCCCATTATTTTTCGTGGCCGTTCGGGGCGGGGAGTTCGCCGGTCCGGGCGTCGCCCAGGTACTTCGGCAGATCGAGTCCGGCCATCGCCGCCACGTCGTGCAGCGGCGGCAGGCTCTTGACCATGCCGGCGAGGAAGTTCGCCGTGGTGGTGCTGCCGTTCGCGTTGTGCGCACCGCCCCCATCCCACACCGTGACCTTGTCGATCTTGATGGCCTTGATGGCCTCGACCTGCAGCGTGACGATCTGCTCGAGTTTCTCGGTGAGCAGCAGCGTGGCCGCGGCACGCGCGTCGTTGTTGGCGCTCTTGACCAGCGCCTCGTAACCCTGCGCCTTGGCTTCGAGCACCTGGCGCACCCCCTTGGCCTCGGCCTCGTACTTCAGCAGGATGGCGTCGGCCTCGCCCTGCGCCTCGCGCCGCGCCTTCTCGGCGGCGGCTTCCGCGGCGATGGTGATCTTCTGCTTCTCGATCTGCTGCGGGACGACCTCCGCGGCCGTCAGGCGCTGCAGCTCGGCGCGTGCCGTCGCCTTCTGGATCTCCGCCTCGGCATCCGCCTGGGCGACCTGGCCGCGCTGCGCGGCCTGGGCCTGCTGCACGGACAACTCGGCGTTCGACTGCGCGATCAGCGCCTTGGCGCGGTTTTCGCCCGAGATGGCCTCGGCTTCCTGCGCTTCCACGTACACGCGCTGGTCGGCCTCGGCCTGCTTCTTGCCCTTCTCCGAGGCGGCGACGTTCTGCGCGACCTTGATGGTCTTCTCGCGCACCTGCTCGGCCTCGCCCACCGAGCCCTTGCGGTCCTGGTCGGCCACGTCGATCTTGGCCTGGTTGATGGCCTCGGACGCCGCCTTCTTGCCGATGCTCTCGATGTAGCCCGACTCGTCCGTGATGTCGGTGATGTTCACGTTGATCAGGTACAGGCCGATCTTGTTGAGCTCGGGCGCAACGTTGCGCCGGATCGCGTCGAGGAATTTCTCGCGGTCCTGGTTGATCTGTTCGATGGTCAGCGACGCGACGGTGAGGCGCAGCTGGCCGAAGATGATCTCGCCCGCCATGGCCTGCACTTCGTTCTCCGGCAGGTTCAGCAGGCGCTCCGCCGCATTGTTCATGATGGCTTCTTCGGTGCTGATGCCCACCGTGAAGGTGCTCGGCACGTTGACGCGGATGTTCTGCAGCGACAGCGCCTTCTGCAGCGGGATGCTGATGGTCATCGGCGTCAGGCTCATGTACGTGTAGTCCTGGATCAGCGGCCAGATGAACGCGCCGCCGCCGTGGATGCAGCGCGCCGACTGGCCCTTGCCCACCTTGCCGTACACCACGAGGACCTTGTCCGAGGGACAGCGCTTGTAGCGCGTCGCCAGGAAAGTGACGGTCACCATCACCAGGATGGCGAGCAGAATGACCGGCATGATTGCCACCGTGAGATCCATGCGAGAACCCTCCGCGCGAGGCGCGTTGACTGAAACCGATCAGCGAATGGGCGCGACCACCAGCGTGTTCGCCGCCACGCGCTGCACGCGGATGGCGGTACCCGTGGGTATCGTGGCGCCGTCGGCCGAAACCGCCTCGAACTCGCGCAGCCGGTTCGCGACGTTGATCTGCACGCGGCCGCCGTCCTTCGACACCGTGAGGTAGACCGAGCCTTCGCTGCCCACCGCCTCATCGAGGCTGACGGTACCGCTCGACTGCAGATGCAGCATTCCCATGAAGATCCGCTGGATGATCCACACGGCCGCGACACCGGCGATCACGGCGCCGGCGAGCGCCAGCAGCATGCCGATGCTGGTGTTGTGGTAGAGCGAGTAGCCCACGACGCCGAACATCGCGAAGAACGAGGAGATGCCGTGGATGGTGAGGATCTGGAAGCCGTGCTCGCTGGAGGCGTGCACCGTGTCCACGTCACCGTCGTGTCCGTCGATGCCGGCGATGGTGAGAATCAGTCTGAGGATCAGGATGGTCCCGCCCAGCAAGGCGCACAGCAGGAACATCTGTTCGATACCATCGTGCGAAGCAAACCACTCGGTCATGGCTCGAGCCCCCGGCCGGATGTTGTGTTCGTTGTTCCGGCTATGGGGACTATAGCGGGGAAATCAAGAATGCATAACTACCGACCGCAACCCGCGGCGCAAAACTTTTCCCGCGATATGTCCGTCCCGGTCGACGGCGGGCGCAGCGATTCGCACCGCGCGCCCGCGGCCGGCGGTGTAGGCTCGGCGCGGGACCCGCATCGGGGAAAATGCATGGGCCGGTCGAATCCGCGGGTGTTGGCCCGCCTCCTGCTGCTCGCGGCGCTGCTGGCGGGACAATCCGTGGCCGCGCAACGCGCGGTCATCGCGCTCGAAGATCGCACGCCGCCCGTGCTGTTCGCCGCGGACGACATCGAAGCTGCGCTGCGTGCGCGCGACTTCCGCGTGCAGCGCACCGAGGAGTGGCGCGCCGACGGCCTGCAGGCAGACGTCATCGTGCGTTTCGCGCGTGTCGAGGGTTCCGGCGATCCGGGATTCGAGAAGATCGCGCCGGAAGGCTTCCAGCTGCGCAACGTGCCTCTCGAGGAACATCGCGAGCTGGTGGTGCTGTCGATCGATGCGGCGGGTGCCATGTACGGCGGCCTCGAGCTGGCCGAGCAGATCCGCACGGGCGGGGTCGCGGCGGTCGTGGACATGGACCGCAATCCATACATGCCGCTGCGCGGCACCAAGTTCAACATTCCGCTCGACCTGCGCACGCCGGGCTACTCGGACATGAGCGACAGCGCGCAGGCGAACATCGCGACGGTCTGGGATTTCGGCTTCTGGCGCGCCTACCTCGACCAGCTGGCGCGCGACCGCTACAACATGGTGTCGTTGTGGAGCCTGCATCCCTTCCCGTCGATGGTGAAGGTGCCCGAATACCCCGAGGTGGCGCTCGACGACGTCTGGCGCTCGAAGATCCGCTTCGAGGAGGACTACTCGACCCGCACCACCGACATCGTCACGCCCGCGATGCTGGCCGACAAGGAAGTCGTGAAGCGACTCACGGTCGCGCAGAAGATCGACTTCTGGCGCCGCGTGATGCAATACGCGCACGACCGCCACATCGCGTTCTACATCGTGACCTGGAACATCTACACCTACGGTGTCGGCGGCAAGTACGGCATCACCGACGATCCCGGCAACCGGAAGACCATCGACTACTTCCGCGCCAGCGTGCGCGAGCTGTTCCGCACCTATCCGCTGCTCGCGGGCATCGGGCTCACGGCCGGCGAGAACATGGGTGACGCCAGTG
>DASTHJ010000167.1:0-5333 GCA_035718265.1 Steroidobacteraceae bacterium
GGTGCGCAGGTGGGGCCGGCTCTCGGCGAGACAGGCCTGACATTCGTGCATCGCTATCCGGCGTCGCAAGCGGCGCTGGCGCGGCTGGACGCCGCAGACGCGCGGCTCGCATTGCGTTTCGAGCTGTATCATCGCGGCGTCGAGCTGGCGAACGGCTATCACGAGCTGGCGGACGCGGCCGAGCAGCGCCGGCGCTTCGCGTCCGACCAGCAGGCCCGCGCCGCCCGCGGCCTGCCGCCGGTGGCGATCGATGCACGCCTGCTCGCGGCGCTCGAATCCGGTCTCCCGGACTGCGCGGGGGTCGCTCTGGGATTCGATCGCGTGCTGATGCTCGCGCTGGATGCGTCCAGCATCGACGAAGTACTGGCCTTTCCCTCGGAGCGCGCATGACCACCCACGTCTCGCAAGCCTACGATTTCAGCAAGCCGGAGAATGCGTACGCCGAGCTGGCGCGGGACCTGGCGGCGCTGCTCGCAGGTGAGCGCGACCTGATCGCCAATGCTGCGAACACCGCGGCGCTGATCTGGGAGGCCCTGCCCGACCTCAACTGGGCCGGATTCTATTTATATAAGAGTGGCGAACTGGTGCTCGGCCCGTTCCAGGGCAAGCCGGCCTGCGTGCGCATCGCCATGGGCAAGGGCGTCTGCGGCACCGCGGCGCAGCGGCGCGAGACCCTGCTGGTCGAGGACGTGCACGCCTTCCCGGGGCACATCGCCTGCGACTCGGCGTCGAATTCCGAAATCGTCGTGCCGCTGGTGCGCGGCGATGAGCTGCTCGGCGTACTGGACCTCGACAGCCCGCGGCACGGGCGCTTCGGGAAACAGGACGCGCGCGGGCTGGAAATGCTCGCGCGCATTTTCCTCGAGAGTCTCGATGGCAGCGCTGACCGGTGAGGAGCGGAGCTACTCGCCCTTGCCGCGCGAGATGTACTCGCCGGTGCGCGTGTCGATGCGCAGGATCTCGCCCTCGTTGATGAACAGCGGCACGCGCACGATCGCGCCGGTCTCCATCTTCGCCGGCTTGCTGCCGCCCGTGGCCGTGTCGCCGCGCACGCCTGGATCGGTCTCGACGACCTTGAGCTCGATGTGCGGCGGCGGGGTGACCACCAGCGGCACACCGTTCCACAGCGTGATGATGCAGATGGTGCCGTCCTTGAGCCATTGCGCGGCGTCGCCCACCGCGGACGCGCCCGCCTGCAGCTGCTCGTAGTTCTCCGGATTCATGAACGTCCAGAAGTCGCCGTCCTTGTAGAGGTACTGCATCTCGGTGTCCATGACGTCGGCGGCCTCGATGGACTCGCCCGAGCGGTAGCTCTTCTCGACGGTGCGGCCGGTGCGCAGGTTGCGCACGCGGATGCGGTTGAACGCCTGGCCCTTGCCCGGCTTCACGTATTCGTTCTCGATCACGGAATACGGATCTCCGTCGATCAGGAGTTTCATTCCGCCGCGGATTTCGTTGGTGCTGTAACTGGACATGGATTTCCCGCCGTCTCGAAGCCGGTACCTGAAAAAAAGACCCGGCATGATACCCACCCCGGGAAACCCTCGCCATACGGAAGCCCGCCGCGGCCAATTGTGAGCCGGCTCTCAGCCGGGGCCCCGGGGGCCGGGTGGTAAACTCGCGACGCTTGTTTGCGCGCGCCGCGCCCGGCGCACCTTTCGGGGAGTCGACTTGACGGACAATTCCGCCGTTCCGCTCATCGTGTTTTCGCCGCAGCGCGAGCCGTCCGAGTTCATCAACGGACTGATGCGCAGGGCGGGCGAACCGGTGCACTGCACCTGGATTCCCGCGGTGCGGGACCTGGGCGAAGCGCTCGAGCAGCTCAACCCCGAACTGCTCGTCTGCGCCTACGTGCCGGAGGCCGAGGTCAAGCAGGCCGCCACCATCCGCGACCAGCTCGCGCCGCAAGTGCCGATGATCGTGGTGCGGCCGCAGATTTCCGAGACCGACATCGCGGCGGGCATGCGGCTCGGCGCGCGCGACGTGGTGTCGCTGTCGGCGACCGAGCGCGTGCAGGCGGTGATCTCGCGCGAGCTGCGCACCTTCCGGCTGGAGCGCGCGCTGAATTCGACGCTGCAGTCCGCGAGCGATTACCGCCGCCAGCTGCAATCCGTGCTGCAGCGTTCCAACGATGCGATCCTGCAGGTGCAGGAAGGCATCGTGGTCGACGCCAACCAGACCTGGCTGGAGCTGTTCGGTTATGCCGACCCGAGCGCCGTGGTCGGCCAGCCGCTCATGGACCAGTTCGACGACCGCTCGCACGCGGCGCTCAAGGGCGCGCTCGTGGCCTGCGCGCAGGGCAAGTGGACCGACCATCCGCTCAAGGTCACCGCGCAGCTCGGCGATGGCACGCAGCTGCAGCTCGACCTGGTGCTGACGCCGGGGGAATTCGAGAACGAACCCTGCGTGCGCATCATGGTGCTCGCGAAGAAGCGCGACGAACGGCAGCTCACCACCGAGCTCACCGACGCGGTGAAGCGCGATGCCACCACCGGCTTGCTGCTGCGCCGTCCGTTGATCGACGCCATCGGCGTGCGCATCTCGGCGCCGCCGGCCGGCGGCGTGCGCTTCATGGCGCTGGTGCGCCCCGACAAGTTCGCCGAGCTCGAGAAGGACGTCGGCGTGCGTGCCAGCGAACAGCTGGTCGGCGAATACGCCACGATGCTCAAGTCCTACCTGGGCCCGAACGACATCGCGGGCCGCTTCGCGGGCGTTTCGTTCCTGGCGCTCATCGAGCGCGGCAACCCGCACGACGTCGAGGCCTGGGCCGAGTCGGTGCTGGCGCGCTTCAGCGAGAACACCTCGACGATCGGCCAGCGAACCGTGCGTTCGACCTGCACGATCGGCCTCACCGCGGTACCCACCTCCGGCTCGAACATCGATGCGGTGGTCGCCGACGTGGTCGAAGCCGTGCGCCGCGGCCGCTCGCAGGGCGGCAACCAGATCTATCACCTCGACAAGGCCGACACCGACACGCGCGTGCAGGCCTACGACATGATCTGGGTCAAGCACATCAAGACCGCGCTGATGGAGAACCGCTTCCGCCTGGTGCAGCAGCCCGTGGCCAGCCTGCAGGGCGAGGACCCGAACATGTTCGACGTGCTGGTGCGCATGCTCGATCACCAGGGCAAGGAAGTGCTGCCGGCGGACTTCATGGCGGCCGCCGAGCGCAACGACCTGCTGAAGAACATCGACCGCTGGGTCGTCGGCGCCTCGCTGTCGTTCGCCGCCAAGGCAAGGCCGGGCTGCCTGTTCGTGCGCCTGTCGCGCGACAGCGTGGTCGACACGGCGTTCGTCGACTGGCTCAAGACCCAGCTCGCCAACGGCAAGCACGAGCCGAAGCGAATCTGTTTCCAGGTCACCGAGACCATCGCCGAGCAGTACATGAATGCCTCCGTCGCGCAGCTCGGCGCGCTCAAGCAGCTGGGTTTCCGCATCGCGCTCGAGCGCTTCGGCTCCGGGCGCGACCCGTACAAGCTGCTGAGCGCGGTGGCGCCGGATTTCATCAAGGTGGACGGCGCGCTCGTGCAGGACCTGGCAGCCAACCCGGAGACGCAGATCGTCGTGAAGAAGCTGGTCGAGCAGGCGGTCAAGCTCAAGATCGAGACCATCGCCGAGCGCGTCGAGGATGCCAACACCATGGCGGTGCTGTGGCAGCTCGGCGTGCAGTTCATCCAGGGCTACTTCGTGAACGCCCCGGAGGAAGTGGTGATGGCCGAGGGCATGCGCCGCTGAGCGCGTTCAGGGCCCCGGCTCGTTCGAGTAGATAGCCGTCCTGGCCGGCGAACTGCTGGTCACCCAGCCGCGATACATGCCGCTGGTGTTCATCGCGTAGGCGATGCGCCCGGCGCCGTCCATTGCGACGATGCCGCCGTCGCCGCCGATGCTGGCGATGTCGCCGATGGTCGCGGCGGCCGCCGCCTGCACGTTCTCGCCGTGCCACGCGATCCGGTCGCAGAGCTGGCGCGCGGCGCTGGCGCGGATGAAGTACTCGCCGGAGCCGGTTGCAGAGACGGCGCAGCGGCCGTCGGCCGCGTAGGTGCCCGCGCCGATGACCGGCGAATCGCCGATCCTGCCCCAGCGCTTGCCGGTCATGCCGCCCGTGGAAGTGCCCGCGGCGAGGTGGCCATGGACGTCGATGGCCACGGCGCCCACCGTGCCGCGCGAATGCGTGCGGTCGAGCTCCGCCGCGTGGTCGCGGCGCCACTCGAGCAGCTGCTGCCAGCGCTGCTCGGTGCGGAAGTAGTCGGGTGAAACCTGTGCGAGCCCCTGCTCCACCGAGAACTGGTCGGCGCCGTCGCGCGCCAGCATGACGTGCGGCGATTTCTCAATGACGGCCCGCGCCAGGCTGATCGGGTTGCGGGTCCGGGTCACGCCGGCCACTGCGCCGGCCTTCGACGTCGCGCCGTCCATGATCGAGGCATCCAGCTCGTTGCGTCCCTCGGCCGTGAACACCGCGCCACGGCCGGCGTTGAACCGCGGGTCGTCCTCGAGCACGCGGATGGTGGCCTCGACGGCATCGAGGCTGCTGCCGCCCGCGGCGAGGATCTTCTGTCCGGCCGCGAGTGCCGCCGCGAGGCCCGCGCGGTACCCGGCCTCCTTCGCCGCCGACAGGTCACCGCGCTGGATGACCCCGGCACCGCCGTGAATCGCCAGCGACCAGGACCGCGGCGCCTTCGCGGGCGGCTCCGCGCGCGCCGCCGAACCGAGGGACATGCCAAGCAACAGCGCGACAACGGCCACGGGTCTCATCGAACTCACCTCGTCGATTGCAGGCGACTACTGTAGTCTCGTCGGCCCATGACCTTCTACGGACTGCTGACTTTCTGCGCGGTGTACGCGCTCGCCGTCGCCACCCCGGGCCCCGGCATCGCCGCGATCGTGGCGCGCTCGCTGGCGCACGGCTTCCGCGGCGCACCGGCGTTCGTCGCCGGCTTCATCGTCGGCGACCTGGCCTGGTTCGCGGTGGCCGCCACGGGGCTGGCTGCCGTGGCGAAGACGGCGGCGGCCGTGTTCGTGGTGATCAAGTGGGCCGGCGTTGCCTATCTACTCTTCCTGGCATGGAAGTTGTGGACCGCGCCGGCCGGGCGCGTGGCCGTGGTCGACGAGGACGACAGCCAGCACGGCTGGCGTGCGTTCGTCGCGAGCCTGATGCTGACGCTGGGCAACCCCAAGGCCATCCTGTTCTTCCTCGCGCTGCTGCCCACCGTCGTGGATCTCGCCTCGCTGAACACGGTGCGCGTGCTGGAAATCTCGGCGGCGATCGCCGTGATCCTGCCGGCAGTGCTGTTCTCCTACGTGTTGCTCGCGGCGCGTGCGCGCCGCCTGTTCAC
>DASTHJ010000168.1:0-4318 GCA_035718265.1 Steroidobacteraceae bacterium
GATCACGGCGACGAGCCTGGCGGTGCCGCCGCCGGCCGAGGCGCGCAGCGCGGATCCGCCGGCAGCCGAGGGCGTCTCCTCGCGCGGCGAGAGCCGGGATGGTGGCGGCGCAATGGATGCGCTGTTCGTGGCGGTGCTTGCGCAGCTGGCCTTCGCCGGCGCGCTGCGTCGGCGGCGTGCGAGCTGGCACGCCACGCGAATGCCTGCCTGATCAGCTCCAGCGGGCGCGGCGATCTGCACATGCGAGATCGCCGCGCCGTGCCGGCTACCAGATCACGACTTTCTTGTCCCCGCTGTTCACCATCGGATCGCCTTCCTTGCAGCCGAAGGCCTTGGCGAACGAGTCCATGTTGGTAGGCGTGGCGCTGGCGCGCACGCGCGCCGGTGCGTGCGGATCGGAAGCCACGATCAGCTTGGTCAGTTCCGGCGTGTACTTCTCGCGCCAGGCCGCCGCGTAGCCGAGGAAGAAGCGCTGATCGCGCGTCAGGCCGTCGATCTTGGGATCGGGCTTGCCCGCCACCGCCTTCTGGAACGCGTCGTACGCCACGTTGAGCCCGCCGAGATCGGCGATGTTCTCACCCAGCGTCAGGTTGCCATTCACCTTCTCGGTCAATCCGGGCGCGGCGTCGTAGCCGTTGTATTGCGCGACCAGCTTGCCGGTCAGTGCCTTGAACCGCTTCGCGTCTTCGTCGGTCCACCACTGCTCGAAATTGCCGGAGGGACCGAAGCGCGAGCCCTGGTCGTCGTAGCCGTGTGTCAGCTCGTGGCCGATGACCGCGCCGATGGCGCCGTAATTCAATGCGGCGTCGGCCTGCGGATCGAAGAACGGCGGCTGCAGGATGGCCGCGGGGAACACGATCTCGTTGAGCTGCGGGTTGTAATAGGCATTGACGGTCTGCGGCGTCATGCCCCATTCGTCCTTGTCGACGGGTTTGCCGATCTTGTCCAGCTCGTAACGGTAATTGAACGCGGCCGCGGCGGCGACGTTGCCATACAGGCTGTCGCGACTGGTCTCGAGTCCGGTCCAGTCACGCCACTTGTCGGGATAACCGATCTTGGTATTGAACGCGGCCCATTTCTCCAGGGCCTTCTTCTTGGTGGCATCGCTCATCCACGAGAGATTCTCGATGCGCGCCTTCAGCGCATCACGCAGGTTGTTCACGAGCTCGAGCATCTGCGCCTTGGAGGAGGCCGGGAACGCCACTTCGACGTAACGCTGTCCCATGGCTTCGCCCGCGGAATTCTCGATGACGCCGAGCACGCGCTTCCACCGCGGACGCAGCTCCTTGCGCCCCTGCAGCGTCTTGCCGTAGAAATCGAAGTGTTCATTGACGAATGCGTCGCTCAGGTAGGGCGATGCATCGTCCAGCAGCTTGAAGCGCAACCAGCTCTTCCACTGGGATACGGGGACCTCGGCGAGCATGCGGCTCACTTCGCGGTGGAAATCGGGGATCCCCAGCGAGAACCACTCCGGTGTCGCGACCCGCTGCGACTCGAAGAACTTGGTCCACGGGAAGTTGGGCGAAAGCTTGTCGGCTTCGGCGATCTTCACCGGGTGGTAGTAGAGGGACACGTCGCGCGAGAGTTGTTCGTTCGACTTCGACGCCTTCGCCAGTCGCGTCTCGAACGCGAGTACGGTTTGCCCCTGCTTCGCGGCGTCCGTCGCCCCCGTGCCCGCCAGTTCGAACAGTTTGGCGATGTGCTTCACGTAGGCGTCGCGGATCGGTTTCTTGTCCGCCAGCGAGTAGTACGTGGAGTCGGGCAGGCCCAGGCCGCCCTGGAACGCCGCCGCGATGTTCAGTGTCGAGTCCTTGAAATCCGGTTCCGGGCCGAAGCCGAACAGCGGGTTCTCGCCGGCCGCGGCAACCTTGCGCAGGTACTCGGCCACCGAAGGCCCGTCGGTGAGGGCGTCGATGGCGGCGAGGCGGCTGCCGAGCGGCTCGAGTCCCGCTTCGTTGAGCTTCTGCTCGTCCATGCCCGTGGCCCAGAAGTCACCGATGATCTTGTCGATGCCGGTGACGTTGGATTCACCGGCGATGCGTTCGGCCAGTTGCTGACGCACGCCCAGCGAGCGGTTGTGCAGGATCTGGAAAGCGCCCCAGCCCGACTCGTCCGAGGGAATCTCGTTGGCCGCGAGCCATTTGCTGTTCGCATACGCGCCCAGGTCCTGGCAGGCATTCTGCGCGGGATCCAGGTCCGTGGCGGAGAAGCGGATCGGCTGCTGCAGCTTGCTTTCGTCCAGCGTCCAGGCCGCGGGTGCGACGGCTTGCTTCTCTTCGGATGCACGCTGGCAGCCGGCGAGCACCGTCAGCACGGCTGTCGCAACGGTCAGGGAAATGGCGTAACGGCTCGTATCGGGCATGGTCTGGATCCTCGAAAGGGGTTTGCGCGGAAGAATAGCGCCTCAAGCTGGATCCGACCGGATCGGCAGAGTTCGGCTTGCGACGAGCCGGGCGTGGCCTGCGACGAGGAGAAGCCCCCGAGGGAAGACCGCAGGGGCCACTTTCACTCAGCGCGACGCTCGCGTCACATGCCCGGGACCTCAGCGCTGGTCCGTGCGAGCGCCCTGCATGCCAACAATCAGCTTCGCGATCTCGGCCGCCTTCTCCTCGAGCGCGAAGTGTCCCGTGTCGAGCAGGTGCAGCTTCGCGTCCGGTAGATCCCGTAGGTAAGCGCGCGCGCCGGTCGCCGGGAAAATGACGTCGTTCTTGCCCCAGACGATCAGCATGGGCGGCTGATGCTTGCGGAAATATTGCTGCCATCCGGGGTAGCGGGCCAGGTTGGTCCGATAGTCGTAGAGCAGGGCCAGCATGATTTCCTTGTTGCCGGGCCGACTCAGCAGCGCTCGTTGCAGCGTCCAGCTGTCGGGGTTGATGCGCGCGGGGTCCTGCACGCCGTGCGTGTAGTTCCACTCGAGCGCCGCGTCGGACATCGCGGCCTCGCGGATTTTCGCGAAGTTCGCCGGCGAGGGGTCCTTCCACAACGTGCGGGCTGGCGTCCAGAAGCTGTCGGGGAGTCCCTCCTCGTACGCATTCGCGTTTTGGACTATCAGGAACGAGATCCTCCCGGGGTGCCGGGTCGCGAGCCGGAATCCGACCGGGCCGCCGAAGTCCTGCATGTACAGCGCGTACTTCCGGAGCCGCAGAGTATCGGTGAATTTTTCAACGACGTCCGCCAGCCGGTCGAACGTGTACGAGAACTCTTCGACTGGCGGTGCATCGCTGTAGCCGAAGCCCGGATAGTCAGGTGCGATCACGTGAAACCGGCCGGCGAGACGCTCGATGAGATCGCGGTACATGAAGGACGAGGCCGGGAAGCCGTGCAGCAGCAGCAGCACGGGAGCGTCGGCCGGGCCGGCTTCCCGGTAGAAGACCTTCACGCCGTCGATGCTGACCGTGCGGTAGTGAACTTCCGGCGCTGCATGTGTGGGCGGGGCGAAAGCAGCGAGTGCGATCACGGTGATCAGCAGGAAGAAGCTGCGGGAACCAGGTATCGAAGCCATTGGGGTGCTCCTCGCGGATGGCGATTCCGGTGTGTAACTGATAAAAGTGACGCAAAGACGTTACCGATGGACGGCTAACGTGTCAAATGCCATTTATTTGGTTACACTGGCGCCGCCATGAATCTCACCGCGCGACCCTTGTTTCTCGGCGGCCATCCCGCGGTCGACTTCCTCAATACGGCGTTTGCGCCGAACGGCCGGCAGATCGAGGCCATCCCGGACGGACGCGCGCTGCTCGACTGGATGGTGGCTGCCGGACTGCTGAACGAGGCGGACGCCCGGCGGGTACGCCGCGCGGGAAACGCGGCGCTCGATGCGGCGGCGCAAGAGGTGAGAAAGGTGCGGGAGTGGGCGCGTCGCTGGCTCGAACGCTGGCGATCGGCGCCCGATGACGGCTACGACGAGGAAATCGCGGCGCTCAACAAACTACTCGCGCGGGCCGCGTGGCACGACGAGGTGATCTCGGCCGAAGACGGATCGAAGAGGCTCGCCAGCGTGCACGACAATGATCCCGGTGCACTGGTGCCGCTGATCGCGCGACAGATCGCGGCGTTGGTCACCCAGGAGAACGCGTCATTGCTCAAGTCGTGCAGCGGTTCGGGGTGCACGTTGTGGTTCCTGGACCGCACCAAGGCGCACCGTCGCACGTTCTGCAGCGCAACCGCCTGCGGCAATCGCGCCAAGGTGGCGGCTTTCAGGCAGCGGCAGCGCGGCGGCGGTGGTGGTGGTGGTGGTGGTGGTGCCGGGCACCAATTGTCGTAATTGAGTCAACGCCGGAAGGATCGCCAAGGTCGGCTCAATTACGACAATTGGTGC
>DASTHJ010000169.1:0-5538 GCA_035718265.1 Steroidobacteraceae bacterium
GTGACTAGGTCAATTCGTAGCTCTTGGGGCTCTGCGGCCTGCACCGTAGTTCGTGCACTTCAGGGAAAACCATTAGACGCATCGAACGCGAGCGATGCTACTCCTCGCTTCGAGAAGCTGTAAACAAACGGATGGGGGTGCGCCCGTACGGCGCACGCATTTGCTGCAATTTGAGGGAAATTCAGCGAGATACGCGCGCCCGGGTGCACCATGTTAGCGCTCACTTCCGGCGCGAATCACACTTATTCTAGATAGGCGTATCCGTCGAGCTCGCCCTGGTAGAAGCGCTTGATGGCCTGGGATTCCGCCACGGTCATGCGTCCTTCGCGTACCGCCCGCTCGCAGTCCCGGGCCAGGGCCGGGTGCAGGTCGGCGACGTCGTATTCCATGTATTCCAGCACCTTGTTGGCGGTGTCGCCCTTGACGACTTCCTCTATCCACCAGCCGCCGTCGTCGTGGAAGCGCACGTGCGCCACGTGCGTGTCGCCGAACAGGTTGTGCAGGTCGCCGAGGGTCTCCTGGTACGCCCCGACCAGGAACGCCGCCAGGTAATACTCGTCCTGGGCACTGATGGCGTGCAGCTCGAGCGTCTTCTTGACGTCGCGCTGGCTGACGAAGCGGTCGATCTTGCCGTCCGAATCGCAGGTGATGTCCGCGAGCACGCCCTTGCGCGTGGGCCGTTCGTTCAGCCGGTGGATGGGCATGATCGGGAACAGCTGGTCGATGGCCCAGCTGTCGGGCAGCGACTGGAACACCGAGAAGTTGCAGAAGTAGATGTCCGAGAGGATGGACTCGAGCTCGTCGAGCTCCTCGGGCACCTCGTCGAGCTTGCGCGTCATGTCGCGCACCCTGGCGCAGGTCGCCCAGTACAGCCGCTCGGCCAGGCCGCGCTGCTCGAGCGTCAGCAGCCCGAGGTTGAACATCTGCAGCACCTGGTCGCGCGCGGTCTGCGCATCGTGGTAGCACTCCACCACGCGTCGCTCGCTGACCGAGCGGTAGGCGTCCAGCAGGTCGCGCACCGGTTGCGGCAGCGCCGGATTCTCCTGGTCCTCCTTGCCCGTGACGCGGAACTGGTCGAGCGCCTGGCGGCCGAGCGTGTTGAAGATCAGCACGCTGTGGTGCGCGGCGATCGCCCGCCCGGACTCGCTGACGATCATCGGGTGCGGGATCTTGCGCGCGTTGCAGACGCTCGCGATGCGGTACACCACGTCGTTGGCGTACTCGTCGATGGTGTAGTTCATCGACGAGGAGAAGTTCGTGCCGCTGCCGTCGTAGTCGACGCCGAGGCCACCGCCGACGTCGATGTACTGCAATCCGGCGCCGAGCAGCTTCAATTCGGCGTACACGTGCGCCAGCTCGTTGATGGCCTCCTTGACGCGCCGGATGTCCTGCAGCTGGCTGCCCGGGTGGCAGTGCACGAGCTGCAGGCAGTCGAGCATGTTGCGCGAGCGCAGGATCTCGATGGCCTCGAGGATCTCGGTGATGAACAGCCCGAACTTGGACTTGTCGCCGGCCGACTCGCGCCACTTGCCCGAGCCTTCGCTCGCGAGCTTGACGCGGACGCCGATCCTGGGGCGCACGTTGTACTTCTCGGCGATGCGCAGGACGGCCGGCAGCTCCTCGAAGTTCTCCACGACCGGGATGATGGTGCGGCCGAGCTTGGTCGCGATGATCACCGCTTCGAGGTAGCTGTCGTCCTTGAAGCCGTTGCAGACAATCAGGCGCTCGGGCGAATCGGCGGTCATCGACATCACCGAGAGCAGTTCCGGCTTGCTGCCGACCTCGAGCCCGAAGCCGAACGGCTTGCCGTAGCGGTACACCTCTTCGACGACCAGGCGCTGCTGGTTCACCTTGATGGGGAACACCGCGGTGTAGCGGTTCTGGTATTCGTTCTCGGCGATGGCCTGCGCGAATGCGGCGTGCAGGTGCTTGAGGCGATGCGCGAGGATGTCGGAGAAGCGCACCACCACGGGCGCCGTGAGCTCGCGCTCCTTGAGTCCCTGCACCACGTCGAACAGGTCGATCTCGCGCGCCGGGTTCATGTCGGGGCGAACCACCAGGTGCCCCGCGGCGTTCACGCAGAAGTATCCCTTGCCCCAGGCGTTGACCTGGTAGAGCTCGGTGGAGTCATCGATGGACCACGCGATCGAGCGATCGCCGCGACGCAGGGATTCCGGTTCGGCAGCCATTTTGGCGCGCACGATATCAAATAGGTCCCGCAAGTAAACGTCGGCGCACGCCGTGAACGCTCGTGCGTCAGTACGCGCCGGTCGCGACCGGGCGCTGCGGGTCCCGGATCCACTCGCTCCAGGAGCCCGGATACAGGCGCCCGCCGGGCAGCCCCGCGTGCTCGAGCGCCAGCAGGTTGTGACAGGCGGTGACGCCGGAACCACACATCGCGATCACGTCGGACGCAGATCGCGAGCCGAGCACCACGTTCCAGCGCCGGCGCAGCGCCTCGGGCGAAAGGAATCTGCCGTCGGCACCCAGGTTGGCGGCATACGGTGCGTTGCGCGCGCCCGGAACGTGCCCGGCCACCGGGTCGAGCGTTTCGTTGCAACCGGCGAAACGGTCCGGCGAGCGCGCATCGAGCAGCAGGGCGCCGGGCTGCCGCCGCAGCACGTCGACGCGCTTCGTGTCGAGCACGGCATCAGGCCCCGGACTCGCGGACAGCGTGCGTACGCGCGGCGCACGGATCGTGGATTCCAGCGGCAGGCCCGCGGCGCGCCACGCCGCGATGCCGCCGTCGAGTACCGCGACCGCGCGCAGGCCGATCCAGCGTGCCAGCCACCAGAGGCGCGCCGCGTAGGCGCCGGTGCCCTGGTCGTAGGCGACGAGCTGCACCTCCGGTCCGGCACCGAGCGCGGCGATGCGGCGCGCGAAGTCGTGCGGATCCGGCAGCGGATGCCGGCCACTCTGCGCCGTGACCGGACCGGAGAGGTCGCGATCCAGGTGCAGATATTGGGCGCCCGGAATGTGTGCGCGCGCGTGCTCGGTTTCGCCCCAGCGCGGATTGCCGAGCTCGAAGCGGCAGTCGAACAGCGCGAGATCGTCGCGTTCGACTTGTGAGGCGAGCGCGGCGGCGTCGATTAATGTGGTGAAAGGGCGCATGCCGCATTTTACAATCGCGCGCAACTCATGGTTCACGCATGGCAATAGACGTCTACTGGGGCTCCGGCAGTCCGTACTCGTGGCGCGTGCTGCTGGCGCTCGAACACAAGGGCCTGGCCTACAACAGCCACCTGCTGCATCTCGGCATGCAGGAGCACAAGGCGCCGCACATGCTGGCGCTGAATCCGCGCGGCCGCGTGCCCGTGCTGAAGGACAACGACTACGTCGTGTTCGAGTCGCTGGCGGTGCTCTACTACCTGGAGCGCAAGTACCCGCCGAAGCCGCTGTTCGGCGGCTCCGCCGAGGAGGGCGCGGTCATCATGCGCGTGTGCTGCGAGTACCAGGCGTACATCGAGCCGTACCTGCTGCGCATCACGCGCGCGCTGCTGAATCGCCAGGGCGACCCGTACTCCGACGAGAGCACCTACGCCATGCACATGATCGCCGGCGAAGCGCGCACCATCGAGGCACGGCTCTCGAAGGGACCGTGGATCGTCGGCGAGCAGGCCGGCGCCGCCGACTACATGATCTATCCGGGCATCAAGCTGCTGCTGCGCGCGCTCGCGCTGCCGGAAGCGCGCGAGCTGTCCTCGCGCTTCCTGCCCGTGGAGGCGAACTATCCGGCGCTCGGCCGCTGGCTGCAGCGCGTCGAAGCATTGCCCGGATACGAGCGCACCTTCCCGCCGCACTGGCGCAACGCCGGCACGTGACGCCGCCGTTCGGTGGCAACACCGGACGATGATTGATACCCTCGCGCCCGAGTTTTTCTCCAGCTCGTGCAGAGGACAGCAGTACACGAAATGAGCAACGGCAAGATCCACATCGAGTTTCCCGGTCGCATCGTCTTCATCGGCTTCGGCAGCATCGGCCAGGGCACGCTGCCCCTGGTGTTGCGCCACGTGGGGATTCCCCGGGAGCGCATCACCATCATCACGTCGGACGACCGCGGCAAGCAGGTGGCCGAGGAATACGGCATCAAGGTCGTGAAGGTGACGCTGACGCGCGACAACTTCCAGCGCGAGCTCGACCCGCACATCGGCCGTGGCGATTTCGTGCTCAACGTGTCGGTGGACGTCTCGTCGCTCGCCTTGATCAAGTTCTGCTGGTCGAAGGGCGCCATGTACCTCGACACGTGCATCGAGCCGTGGCCGGGCGGCTATACCGACGTGACCATTCCGCACGCCCGGCGCACCAACTACGCGCTGCGCGAGGAAGCGCTGGCGCTGCGCAAGGAAAACGCGCGCGCCCCGACGGCCGTGCTGACGCACGGCGCAAATCCCGGCCTGGTGTCCCACTTCGTCAAGCAGGCGCTGGTCAACATCGCCAACGACACCGGCGTCGATGCCGGCACGCCGAAGTCACGCGAGGACTGGGGCCAGCTGGCGCGCAAGCTCGGCATCAAGGTGATCCACATCGCCGAGCGCGACACGCAGCTCGCCTCCAAGCCCAAGGAGGTCAACGAGTTCGTGAACACCTGGTCGGTGGACGGGTTCGTGAGCGAGGGCTCGCAGCCCGCCGAGCTCGGCTGGGGCACGCACGAGAAGAATTTCCCGCGCGACGGCAAGCGCTACGACTTCGGTGGCGGCGCGTCCATCTACCTGATGCAGCCCGGCGCGGCCACCAAGGTACGCACCTGGACGCCGAAGGCCGGCCATTTCCACGGCTTCCTGATCACGCACGGCGAGTCGATCTCGATCGCCGACTACCTGACGGTGCGGCAGAGCTCGGAAGTCGTCTACCGCCCGACCGTGCACTACGCCTACCACCCGAGCGACTCGGCCGTGGTCTCGGTGCACGAGTTCGCCGGCCGCAACTGGCACCTGCAGGATCGCCAGCGCATCCTGATGGACGAGATCATCTCGGGCATCGACGAGCTGGGTGTGCTGCTCGCGGGACACAAGAAGAACGCGTACTGGTACGGCTCGCAGCTGTCGATCGAGGAAGCGCGCAAGCTGGCGCCGCACAACAACGCCACCAGCCTGCAGGTCACGGTCGCGTGCCTGTCGGGGATGATCTGGGCGATGGAGAACCCGAACGCCGGGCTCGTCGAACCCGACGAGATCGACTACAAGCGCAATCTGGAAATCTGCATGCCGTACCTCGGCCCCGTGGTCGGCGCTTACTCCGACTGGACGCCGCTGCACGATCGCGAGCGGCTGTTCCCCGAGGACCTCGACAAGACGGATCCCTGGCAGTTCAAGAACGTGCGCGTGTGAGGCGCAGGGCGCCGCGCGCGGCTGCGCGTGCGGCGCTCAGACCGGATCTTCGTAGCGGATGTCGACGATGCTGTAGGTGCGCGCGCCGCCCGGCAGCTCCACCGTGACCTCGTCGTCCAGCGCCTTGCGCAGCAGCGCGCGCGCCAGCGGCGCGTCCATGCTGATGTAGCCCTCGGCCATGTCGAATTCATCCGGCCCCACGATGCGGTGG
>DASTHJ010000170.1:0-3087 GCA_035718265.1 Steroidobacteraceae bacterium
GCGCCTGGAGTGTGGGGCGAAGTGATCGCGCAGGTGGTGCGCCTGCATCGTCGCAAGCGCTATCACAAGGAGCGCCTGACGAGGCTGTTCCGCGAGCTGCGCCGCTCGACCGCGGCAATGCCGGACGGCGTCGTCATGCTCGATCCGCAGGGCGAGATCGCCTGGTTCAATCGCAAGGCCGGCGAGCTGCTCGATCTCGCGCGTCGCGCCGATCTGGGTCTGCGCATCGATAATCTCGTCCGGCATCCGGACTTCGTGCGTTACCTGCACGGCGGATCGCACTCGCTGCCGGTGGTCGTGCACCTGGACGATCCGGACCGCCACGTGGCTTTCCAGCTCATCTCCTATGGCGAGGACCGGCGCTTGCTGATGCTGCGCGACGTCACCCGCGAAGTGCGGCTCGAGCAGATGCGCAGGGACTTCGTGGCCAATGCCTCGCACGAACTGCGCTCGCCGCTCACGGTGATCGCCGGCTACCTGGAGACCTTCGGGACGGACCCCGCTCTCGGCGAGCTCGCGGCGCCGATCGCGGAGATGCGCCGCCAGGCCGACCGCATGACGCGCATCATCGAGGACCTGCTCGCGCTGTCGCGCTTCGAGGCGCACGAGGCGCCGATCCACGGCGCGCCCATCGACGTGGCCGCCATGGCCGCCGCGCTGCGCAAGGACGTGCTGGCGCGAACCCCGCATCCGCGCGACGTCGAATTGTCGATCGAGTCCCGGGCGCACCTGCGGGGCGATGAAGCCATGATCCAGTCGGCGTTCTCGAACCTGGTCGACAATGCCGCCAAGTACACGCCGGTCGAAGGCAGCATGTGGATCCGCTGGTGGACGGACGCGGAGGGCGGGCACTTCTCCGTGCGCGACACGGGTCCGGGCATTCCGGCCGAGCACCTGCCGCGGCTCGCGGAGCGGTTCTACCGCGTCGATCCGGCGCGCTCGCGTGAAACCGGCGGATCGGGGCTGGGGCTCGCGATCGTCAAGCACGCGCTGCAGCGGCATGGCGCGCGTCTCGAGGTCGACAGCGTCGAAGGTCGCGGCAGCACGTTCACCTGTCATTTCCCGCGTGACCGCCTGATCGAACGATCCGTCGCGATCCCGGCCTGATTGTCATCAAGCTGCCATGAAGCTCCCGGACAATTCCGGGCCTCATGGAAACCGCCGATCTCTCGCAGCACATCTCGCGTCGTTTCAACGAGGACCTGGAGCGCGTGCGCAACCAGGTGCTGGCCATGGGCGGCCTGGTCGAGCAGCAGCTCGCGAACGCGGTGCGCGCGCTGGTCGAGGGTGATGGCGTGCTCGGCGCCGCGGTGGCCCGCGACGATCTGCGGGTCAACGACATGGAAGTGACCATCGACGAGGAATGCCAGCGCATCCTGGCGACGCGCGCGCCCGCGGCGGGCGACCTGCGGCTCATCGTCGCCGTCATCAAGACCCTCACCGACCTCGAGCGCATCGGCGACGAGGGCGAGAAGATCGGGCACATCGCCACGCGCCTCGCGACCCTGGAGCGTCCGCCGGACAAGTACCGCGAGGTCAGGCATCTCGCCCGCATCGTCGCGGAAATGGTGCACGCGGCGCTGGATGCCTTCGCGCGCATGGATGCGCAGGCCGCGCTGCGCGTCGCGCGCCAGGATCGCGTCGTCGACGAGGAATACGAAGCCATCCAGCGCCAGTGCATCACGTTCATGATGGAAGATCCGCGCGGCATCCGCCGTGCACTCGACGTCATGTGGATCGTGCGGGCGCTGGAGCGCATCGGCGACCATGCCAAGAATCTCTGCGAGTACGTGATCTACATGGTCCACGGCAAGGACGTGCGCCACACGCGACTCGAGGACATCGAGGGGAAACTGCGCGACGGCGCCGGCCCGGCCTGACCTCGGCGCGGTCGAGTACAATCGCGGGCGCCGGCGACTCGCCGGTGCCATCCGCGCGCGTGCGAGCGCCTGCAACAGCCATGTTCGACCGCAGACAACAGATCAACCTGCTCGGCGCCCTGGTGTGTTTCGCGATGTTCGGCTACGCGATCTACGCCGAGAAGGTGCTGCACTACACGCCCTGTCCGCTGTGCATGTTCCAGCGCGTCTGCATCGTCGCGCTCGGCATCGTGTTCCTGGTCGCCGGCCTGCATCGCGCGCGGCGCGTCGGCGGCGTGATCTACGCCGTGCTGATTTTCCTGTCGGCCGGCGCGGCCACCTGGGTGGCCGGAAGACACGTGTGGATCCAGCACCAGCCGCCGGGCACGGTTCCCGCGTGCGGCGCGCCGCTCGACGCGCTGCTGCAGATGTTTCCGATATTCGATGTCATCCGCCGGGTGATGACCGGTGGCGGCGAGTGCGGCAACATCGATTGGACCTTCCTGGGATTGTCGATGCCCGAGTGGGTGCTGATCATGGCCGTGACACTCGGGCTCGCCGGCATCATCAACAACCTGCTGAACGCTCCGCGCCGGAGCCGCGCATGACCGATCTTTCCTCGTTCCCGATCACGCGCAAGTGGCCGGCCCGCCATCCGGACCGCATCCAGCTCTATTCGCTGACGACACCCAACGGCGTGAAGGCCTCGATCATGCTGGAAGAGTGCGGCCTCGCGTACGAGGCGCACTACGTCGACTTCAACACCAACGACCAGATGTCGCCCGAGTTCCTGTCCCTCAACCCCAACAACAAGATCCCGGCGATGATCGATCCGAATGGACCCGGCGGCGGACCGCTGCCGCTGTTCGAGTCGGGCGCCATCCTGGTCTACCTCGCCGACAAGTCCGGGCAGCTGATGCCGCGCGCGCCGGCCGCGCGCTACCAGTGCCTGCAATGGGTGTTCTTCCAGGTGGGCGGAGTCGGCCCGATGTTCGGGCAGCTGGGGTTCTTCGTGAAATTCGCCGGCCGCGAGTGGCAGGACAAGCGGCCGCGCGACCGCTACGCGGCCGAGACGCGGCGCCTGCTGCAGGTGATCGACCGGCACCTCGCCGGGCGTGCGTGGATGATGGGCGAGGAGTATTCGATCGCCGACATCGCGATCTTTCCGATGGTGCGCAATCTCGTGGAGTTCTACGGCGCCGGCGAGCTGGTGGGCATCCAGGACTTC
>DASTHJ010000171.1:0-2018 GCA_035718265.1 Steroidobacteraceae bacterium
GGGAGTCTCCCACGCCTTGAGCGTGCACAGCACCTGCGCGGCGAACGCCTCGTGGATTTCGTAGAAGTCGAAATCCTGCAGCGTGAGGTTCGCGTCCCTGAGCATGGCCGGTACCGCGTAGGCGGGCGCCATCAGCAGGCCCTCCTTGCCGCTCACGTAGTCCACGGCCCACTGCTTGCTGTAGCTGAACCAGGCGAGGATGGGCAGGCCGCGCCTGCGGGCCCAGTCCTCGCTGGCCAGCAGCACCGCGGAGGCGCCGTCGGTGAGCGGCGTGGAGTTGCCGGCGGTCAGCGTGCCCATGCCGCTCCTGCGGTCGAACACCGGCTTGAGCGCGGCTAACTTCTCGACCGTGCTGTCCGCGCGCACGTTGTTGTCCATCTTCAGGCCCTGGTACTCGCCGATCACCAGGTCGCCGAAGAAGCCGCGCGACCAGGCCTTGCCGGCGTTCACGTGACTGGCATTGGCCAGTTCGTCCTGGTCGGCGCGCGCGATCTTCCAGGTCTTGGCCATCTGCTCGCAGTGCTCGCCCATGGAAAGTCCGGTGCGCGGCTCGAGCACGCCCGGCATCACCGGCTTGAAATGCTTCGGCCGCAGACCGAAGAACGGCGCGATGCGCTGGCCGAGAGTCTTGCCGCGATACGCACGCAGCAGCAGCTGCTGGTACGAGCGTGGATAGACGATGGGCGGATCGCTGACCGTGTCGAAGCCGCCGGCGATGCCCGCCTCCATCTGCCCGAGCGCGATCTTCATCGCGACCGAGATCGCGGCCTCGAGACTCGTGCCGCAGGCGCGCTGCATGTCCAGTCCCGGCGTGGCCGGATCGAGCCCCGAGGACAACACGCACTCGCGCACCAGGTTGAAGTCCTTCGAGTGCTTGAGCACGGCGCCGCCGACGACGTCGCCGAGTCGCTCGCCGGCGATGCGGTATTTGGCGACCAGCGCCTGCAGCACCGCCGTGAACATGTCCTGGTTTCCGACCTTCGCGTAGGCGCCGTGTCCGCGGGCGAACGGAATGCGCATGCCGCCGACCACGGCGACGCGACGAACCTGGGATCCGACCAGCATGGGAATGCTCCGGTTTGACTGCCGGTAGGATGCCACGCGATGCCGAAAACACCTACCATCGCGCCATGAAGCTCACGGTCCTGTTAGCCGCCGCCTTGCTGTCGGCCTGCGCCGCCACGCCGCGCAGATCCGCCGCCGACGCAGCGCTGGATGCGCTGGTGGAGGAATACTTCGAGCAGCAGCTCGCGCTCTCGCCGATGAACGCCACGGCCATCGGCGATTCGCGCTTCGACGACCGGCTGGACGAGTCGACCAGCCCGGGCTTCCGCGAGAAGTCCCTGGCGATCGAACGCGCCTACCTGGATCGCGTGCGGAAAATCGATGCGGCGCAGCTCTCCGGTTCGCGGCGCATCAGCTACGAGATCTTCGTGGGCGAGCGCGAACAGGCGCTGGCCGGCACGCCGTTCCACGAGGAGTACATGCCGTTCAACCAGATGAGCGGCCTGCCGATGGATCTGGTGGTCTACGGCTCGGGCGAAGGGCCGCAGCCGTTCGCGACGGTCGCCGACTACGAGCGCTTCCTGGAGCGCGTCGGCGAATTCCCGCGCTGGGCCGACGGCGCGATCGCGCTGATGCGCGCCGGCATGGCGCAGGGCATCACGCTGCCGCGGCCGGCGGTCGTGAAGATGATTCCGCAGCTGCGCGAGATCGTCACGGCGACCCCGCAGCAGAGCATCTTCTGGGCTCCGATCGGGTCCATGCCGAAGGATTTTCCGGCCGCCGACGCGCGACGGCTGACCGACGCCTGGGCCGCCATGCTGCGCGACCGCGTGCTGCCGGCCTACGCCCGCCTCGCCGATTTCCTCGAGCGTGACTATCTACCCGCGGCACGCAGCACCGTGGGCTGGAGCGACCTGCCGGACGGCGCGGCCTGGTACCGCTGGCGGATCCGCGGCGCGACCACGATGGACATGTCGCCGGAGGAGATCCATCGCATCGGGCTCGGGGAAGTG
>DASTHJ010000172.1:0-11544 GCA_035718265.1 Steroidobacteraceae bacterium
ACGGATGGATGGTGGGTTGGGTGGGGATCGAACCCACGACCACCGCCTTAAAAGGGCGCTGCTCTACCGCTGAGCTACCAACCCGGGTTGTCAGAGGGCGCGCAGTCTACACGATCTGTCCGCCCGCTTGACCGCCCGACGGGCGGTAACGGGTGGGGTCAGTAATCCCTGCAGAAACAAAGCCTTCGCGTCGCAACCTACAGGAATCACACAACCCGCAGGCGCGGCCCTGCGCGTCCGCCTGGTAACAGGAAACCGTGAGCGCATAGTCCACGCCCAGGCGCGTGCCCTCGCGCACGATCTGCGCCTTGCTCATGTGGATCAATGGCGCGCGGATCGCGAGCGTCGCCCCTTCCACGCCGGCCCGGGTCGCGAGCTGCGCGAGCCGTTCGAAGGCGGCGATGAATTCCGGCCGGCAATCCGGATAGCCCGAGTAGTCGATGGCGTTCACGCCGACGTGGATCTCGCGTGCGTCGAGCACCTCGGCCCAGGCCAGCGCCAGGGACAGCATGATGGTGTTGCGCGCGGGCACGTATGTGACCGGAATGCCGCCCGTGCCCGGCGAGGTGGGCACCGGGATCGAGTGATCGGTGAGCGCCGAGCCGCCGATGCCGGCAAGGTCCACTTGGATGATGCGATGCTCGCGCGCGCCAAGCGACCGCGCGATCCGGGCAGCGGCGTCCAGCTCGACCTGGTGGCGCTGTCCGTATGCAACGGACAATGCGTGGCAGTCGAGGCCGCGCTCGCGCGCCAGCGCCAGCACGGTGGCCGAGTCGAGCCCGCCGGACAGCAGCACGACCGCGCGCGTCACGCTGGCCTTGCCGGAGCTTTCATTGCCCGACACCACGTTCATCGTCCGGGCACGTCGCCCCACAGCACCTTGTGCAGCTGCAGCTGGAAGCGCACCGCCAGCCGGTCGGCGAGGATCCAGTCGGCGAGCTCGCGCGGCGGCAACTGGCCGGCGCTCGGGGAAAACAGCACGCTGCAGCGCGGCTGCAGCTCGGCGACCTTGTCGCGGCTCCATTCGTAGTCGGCACGGTCGCAGATCACGAACTTGATCTGCTCCTCCGCCCGCAGCAGCGCCAGCTCGTCGTAGCGATTGCGTGCTTCTTCGCGCGAGCCCGGTGTCTTGACGTCCACCACGCGGATGACGCGCGCGTCGACGCCGCCGAGCGGCATCGCGCCGCTGGTCTCGAGCGAGACGCGGTAGTTCGCATCGCACAGCGCCGCGAGCAGTGGCAGGCAGTTCTTCTGCGCCAGCGGCTCGCCACCGGTGACGCACACGTAGCGCGGCGCGAAGGCGGCGACCCGCGCCAGGACCTCATCGAGACTCAACCATTCACCGCCATGGAAGGCATACGTGGTGTCGCAGTACTGGCAGCGCAGCGGGCAGCCGGTGAGCCGCACGAACACGGTGGGGAAACCCACCGTGTCGGCCTCACCCTGCAGCGAATGGAAGATCTCGGTGATCCTCAGGCGCCGTCCCGCGACGTCCGCGGCCGGCCCGCTCATCGGCCATTGGCGGGCAGGCGCTTCAGGCGCTCCGTGGCGAGCTGTGCGGCTTCGGTGCCGGGATAGCGCTTGACCACGTCCTCGAGGGTCACGCGCGCGTCGCCGTTCCTGCCCATGGCGGATTGCGTGAAACCCACCTTCACCATCGCGTCCGGTGCCTTGCGCGAATCCGGCCACTTCGCCACCACCTGCTGGAACGCCGTGATGGCGCTCGGGTACTCGCGTGTCACGTAGTACGCCTCGCCCAGCCAGTATTGCGCATTGCTGGCGAGCGGGCTGTCGGGATACGTGGCCAGGAAGTTCTTGAAACTCGCGATGGCCTTCGGATAGTCGGCGTTCTTGAGCGAGTTGAACGCGGCGTCGTAGGCCGCCTGCTCGCCGCCCGACGCCGGCGGCAGCGCGGCGCCGCCGTCGGCCCCGACGAGGCCGCCGCCGGCTTCCAGCGCCGCGATGCGCTTCTCCAGGTCGGCGTACAACGTGCGTGTCTGCGACTTCCCGCCCTCGCTCTGGTTCTGCAGCATCTCCACTTCGCCGCGCATGGTGCGCAGCTGCGCCTGCAACGCATCGATGCGCTGCGCCATCTCCAGCAGGCTCTGGTTGGTCATCACGCGCTCGATGCGCTGCAGTCGCGCGTCGAGGTCGTTCAGGCGGATCTGCACCGGATCTTCCTCCGGCGAGGTCGCGCAGCCGCCGAGCAGCAGCGCCCCCGCCAGCAGGCTCGCCATCCGTGTATGGGCATGTCTCATGGCCGACCTCGCGCGTTGCGTCAAACTACTTCAGGTAGACGATTTCGACGCGGCGATTCAGCGCGTAGGCCTGCTCGTCGCTGCCCGCGGCGGCCGGGCGCTCCTCGCCGTAGCTGACCGTCGACAGCTGCACCTCGCCCACCCCCTGCAACAGCAGGGCGCGCCGCACCGCCTGCGCGCGCCGCTCGCCGAGGCCGATGTTGTACTCGCGCGAGCCGCGCTCGTCGGCGTGACCCTCGAGGCGCACCTTCTGCGAGGGATTCTTCGCCAGGTAGGCGGCGTGCGCCGCGACCACGGGCTGCGAATCCGCGCGGATCTCGGCGCGGTCGAAATCGAAGTACACGATGCGCTTCGACAGCAGCTCGCCGGAGGGACCTTCGGACTCCATGTTGTCCACGGCGGCGCCGGCATTGTCGACTCCGCTGGTGTCGGTCGTGGACTCCTGCGCCGGCGGCGGCGGCTGTTCCTCGGGTTTCGACCCGCAGGCGGCCAGCAGCGTCATCGACGTGACGAGCAACGCGGTAGCAAAGAGATTCTTCATTTGAGCTCCTTAGGGAAGAAACGGACCCCAAACCGGTTCGCGCACTTCGCCCGCGTCGGCATTGAGCCGGAACGAGGTCTGTCCGTCGATCGACACGGTTTGCAACACGCCCTGGCCGCGCTCGCGGCCGCCGAGAATCACCATCGCACCGTTCGGCGCGAAACTCGGGGATTCGTCCTGCCGGCCCTTGGACAGCACGTGCACGGTGCCGCTCGCCAGGTCCTGGATCGCGATGCGATACGCGCCGTTGTCGAGCGTCAGCATCGCGAGCTGCTTGCCGTCCGGCGAGACGCGCGGCCGCGCGTTGTAGGTGCCGGTGAACGTGACGCGCTTCGGCCGCTCGTTGCCGCCGACCGCCAGCTTGTACACCTGCGGGTTGCCCGAGCGGTCCGAGGTGAAGTAGATCGTGCCGCCGTCCGGCGCGAACGAGGCCTCGGTGTCGATGCCCGGATCGTCGGTGAGGCGCGTCAACGCCTGGTTCGACAGGTCCAGCAGATAGATGTCGAGGTTGCCGTTGTGCCCGGAGAGCGTCAGCGCGAGCTTCTTGCCGTCCGGCGACCAGGCCGGCGCGCCATTGATGCCGGCGCGCGCCGACACCATGCTGCGCTTGCCGGTGCGCACCTGCTGGACGTACACCGCCGACACGCGCCGTTCGAACGACACGTAGGCCAGCCACTCGCCGTCCGCCGACCAGGCGGGCGACATCAACGGCCGGTCCGACTGCAGGATCACGCGCGGGTTCTCGCCGTCGGCGTCGGCGACGATCAGCTGGTAGCGCTGGTTGGGCGCCTTGCCGTCGACCGACACGTAGGCGATGCGCGTCGCGAACGCGCCGCGAATGCCGATGATGCGCTCGTACACGGCGTCGGCCACGCGATGCGCGGCGTTGCGCAGGTTGGCGGGCTTGACGGTCCACTTCTGGCCGAAGATCCGCTGGCCGTTGAGCACGTTGACCAGCTCCGCCTCGACCGTGACGTCGCCGTTCGCGAGCGTGCCGAGCCGCCCGACGAGCACGTAGTCGTTGCGCATCTGTTTCCAGCCGGCGACGTCCACCTCGGCGGCGGTGGTCGGCGTGTTGATCATGTCGTTGCGCGGCATGCCCTTGAAGCGTCCGCTGCTCTCCAGGTCGCGCTGCACGACGGCCGCGACGTCGAGACCGCCGTCGGCGGGCACGGCGCGCGCGAATGGCACGACGGCGATCGGGATGGGGTCCGTGACGCCGGAGGTGATGGTCAGCCGAAGCTGCGCGAACGCCGGGCAGGCCACCCACAGCAGCAGCAGGGAGGTCGCGAGTTTTTTCATGCGGGCACTCATTGCGGGGCGAATGTTAGCTCCAAATTGCGCTCGAAAAGAGCCGGGTCGGGCGGCGCCGGCAGCGGCGACGCACCGTAGACGGCGTTTTCCACCGATTGACGCAGCGCCGGATCGTTGATGCTGCAGCTGTCGACGTGTACCGCGGTCACCTCGCCGCCGGGAACCTGGCTGACCGAGACGATACACGTGACGCCGGGCTGTGCCGAGGGCGGCCGGATCCAGGCGCGCTGGATCTTGGCGACGATGGACGCGTGCCAGCGCGCCGCGGCGTCGCTGTTGCGCAACCGCGTGGCACGTTCCTCGGCTTCCAGGCTGCGCCGCAATTCGGCTTCGCGCGCCTGGCGCGCCTTTTCCTCCGCGGCCTTCTTCGCGGCCGCGGCCTCCTCGGCCTTCTTCTTCTCGGCGGCGCGCTTCTCGGCCGCCGCCTTCTCGGCGGCCGCCTTCTCCGCCGCGGCCTTCGCGGCCGCCTGTTTCTCGGCCTCCTGCCGCTCGGCCTCGAGCCGTTGCTGCTCGGCCTTCTGCGCTTCCTCGGCCTTCTTCTGTTGCTCGAGCTTCTGCTGCTCGAGTTTCTCCTGCGCGAGTCGCTCTTCTTCCTGCTTGCGCTCGAGCTCGACGGGATCCGGCTTCGGCGGCCCCTGCTCTTCGACCGGTTCCGGTTGCGGCTCGGGCGGCGCAGGCTCCGGCGCGGGCAGATTCTGCAGGGCGCGCTCGTCGACCACGGTTGCCTCGATTGCCAGCGTGGTCGGCTCCGGCGGCCGATGTTTCCACGTGAACCAGCCGTATACCGCGGCCGCCACGATGCCTCCGTGCAGCAACACCGACAGCGCGATCGCGCGCCAGCGCCCCTGCGTCAGCGACTTCTGTCTTGGCGGCATCGTCCCTAGCGGTTCCGCGTGCGATCCGGAGGCTGCGTGACGAAGCCGACCTTGTCCGCGCCGGCCCGCTGCAGGATGGTCATCGCCCGAACTACCTCGCCGTACGCCACCCGATAGTCGCCCTTCACCAACACCACGGTTTGCGGCGCGCGTCGAAGCACTGCGGCCGCCTGCGCTTCGACCCTCTCGGGCGTCAAGGGTTCATCCTCGGGCTGGTTGTAGTTCAGGAACAGTCGTCCCTGCTCGTCGATGTGCAGCACGATGGGCTTGGTGTCCTTCAGCATCTCGGGCGGGATCGCCTGCGCGTTCGCCTTGGGCAGTTCCACCTTGACGCCCTCGGTGAGCAGCGGCGCGGTGATCATGAAGATGATCAGCAGCACCAGCATCACGTCGATGTACGGCACCACGTTGATCTCGCCCATCAGCCGGCGACGCCGGGTAGTTTGCTGTACGGAAGGCATGCGCTGCTCCTTACGTGCGGCCTGCGTAGCGCTGCAGGATGGTCGAGAACTCCTCCATGAACGCGTCGTAGCGCAGTTCCAGCCGGCTGACCTGGTCGGCGTAGCGGTTGTAGGCGATGACCGCCGGGATCGCGGCGAACAGGCCGATGGCAGTCGCGATCAACGCCTCGGCGATGCCCGGCGCGACCATGGCGATGGTCGCCTGCTGCACACCGCCGAGCGCGACGAACGCGCTCATGATGCCCCACACGGTGCCGAACAGGCCGACGTAGGGACTGGTCGAGCCGATGGTCGCCAGGTTCGCGAGGCTCTCCTCGAGCCGCTCGATCTCCTTGAGCTGGCCGACGCGCATCGCGCGCCGCGCCCCCTCGAGCAACTGGTCCGGCGGAATGCCACCCTGCTTGAGGCGCGCGAACTCGCGGAAGCCGAATTCGAAGATGCTGGACATGCCCGTGGCGCCGCCACGGCCCTCGATCTGGCGGTACAGGGCGGTCAGGTCGCCGCCCTTCCAGAAGCTGTTCTCGAAGTTGTCCGCCTCGTCCTGCGCCTTCGAGAGCAGCGAGCGCTTGCGAAAGATGATGGTCCAGGACACCAGCGAGGCGAGCAGCAGCAGCCCCATCACCGCCTGCACCACCGGGCTGGCATTCATCACGAGTCTGACTATCGAAAGTTCGTTGTCCATCTGGAACCTTCAGGTTTTCTGTATGAAATCCGGCAGCGCGCGCGGCCGGAACGACTTCGCATCGACGCACACCACGCGCACCTCGCCCTCGGCGATCACGGTATCACCGCGCGTGTTGCGCTGCCTGAAACGGATCGACGCACGGCCCTCCGGCACCGGCTCGCAGCTCACCGCGAGCTCGTCGTCGAGCCGCGCCGGCTTGCGGTAGTGCACGTGCGCCTCGGCCACGGCGAACACGAAGCCGAACACCTGCGCGATCTCCTGCTGCGAGTGCCCCAGGCTGCGCAGCCACTCGGTGCGTGCGCGCTCCATGAACTTCAGGTAGTTGGCGTAGTACACCACGCCCCCGCCGTCGGTATCCTCCCAGTAGACGCGCGTGCGCCAGGCGAATGCGCTCATCGTTCCGCGTCGAACAGCGGCAGGGTGGCCGTGACGCGCTCGGGCACCTTCAGGCCGAAATGCAGGTAGGCGTTGCGCGTCACCATGCGGCCGCGCGCCGTGCGCATCAGGAAGCCCTGCTGGATCAGGAACGGCTCGATGACGTCCTCGAGCGTGCCGCGCTCCTCGCCGACCGCCGCCGACAGGCTCTCGATGCCCACGGGGCCGCCGTCGAACTTGTCGATGATGGTGGTGAGCAGCTTGCGGTCCAGCGCGTCGAAGCCCTGCGGGTCCACTTCCAGCAGGTCGAGCGCGGCGCGCGCCGTGGCCTCGTCGATGTGGCCGCCGCCCTTGACCTCGGCGTAGTCACGCACGCGGCGCAGCAGGCGGTTGGCGATGCGCGGCGTGCCGCGCGAGCGCTGCGCGATCTTGCCGGCGCCGCCCGCATCGATCGGCACGCCGAGGATGCCGGCCGAGCGCGTCACGATGCGTTCGAGCTCGGGCGTCGCATAGAACTCCAGGCGCTGCACGATGCCGAAGCGGTCGCGCAGCGGCGAGGTCAGCAACCCGGCACGCGTGGTCGCGCCCACCAGCGTGAAGGGCTGCAGCGCGAGCTTGATGGAGCGCGCCGCCGGCCCCTCGCCGATCATGATGTCGAGCTGGAAATCCTCCATGGCCGGATACAGCACTTCCTCGACGACGGGCGACAGCCGATGGATCTCGTCGATGAACAGCACGTCGCGCGGCTGCAGGTTGGTCAGCAGCGCGGCCAGGTCGCCGGGCCGCTCGAGCACGGGGCCGGAGGTCTGCCGCAGGCTCACGCCGAGCTCGTTGGCGATGATGTTGGCCAGCGTGGTCTTGCCGAGACCCGGCGGCCCGAAGATCAGCGCGTGGTCGAGCGCCTCGCCGCGCTTGACGGCCGCCTTCACGAAGATCTCGAGCTGCGCCTTGACCTGCTCCTGGCCGACGTAGTCGGCGAGCTGTTTCGGCCGGATCGCGCGATCGACGGCCTCTTCCTCGCGCGTGGCGGGCGCCGCGACCAGCCGCTCGCTCGCGGATTTCTCGGGGGCGTTCATTGCGCACGCACCGTGCCCTGCAGGGCCCGACGGATCAGTTCCTCGGTGGTGCCGCCGGAGCCGGCGAACGGCTTGAGCATGGCGGTGACTTCGGCCGGCTTGTAACCCAGCGCGACCAGCGCGTTCCACGCCTCGCCTTCGGTGCTCGAGGCGGTCATCGGCACGGCACCGGCGACCTGCAGGCCTTGCGCGGCGGCGTCGAGCGCATCCAGCCGGTCGCGCATCTCCATCAGCACGCGCTCGGCGGTCTTGCGGCCGACGCCGGGTATCCTGGTGAGCGCCGCCGCATCCTGCAGCTTCACGAGCGTGGTGAATCCCTCGACGCTCACGCCCGAGAGGATCGCGAGCGCGATCTTCGGGCCGATCTGCGACACCTTGAGCAGGTTGCGGAACAACTGGCGCTCTTCCTGCGAACCGAAGCCGTAGAGGATGTGCGCGTCCTCGCGCACCACCAGGTGCGTGAGCAGCCGCACTTCGCTGCCGAGCGCCGGCAGCGTGTAGAACGTGGACATCGGTGCTTCGATGTCGTAGCCGACGCCACCGACGTCCACCGTCAAGTGCGGCGGCGTCTTGACGACCAGCTTGCCGCGCACGAATCCGATCACGCGATCATCTCGAGCTTGCGTGAATGCGCGTGACAGATGGCGATGGCGAGCGCGTCGGCCGCGTCGGCGGCCAGTCGCAGGTCGAGCCGCAGCAGCTGCTTGACCATGTGCGCCACCTGGGACTTCTCCGCGCCACCGACGCCGACCACCGCGAGCTTGATGGCGCGCGGCGCGTATTCGTGCACGCCGAGCGCCGAGGGCACGGCCGCGAGCGCTGCGCCGCGCGCCTGGCCCAGCTTGAGCGCACTGTCGGCGTTCTTCGAGAGGAAGACGCGCTCGACGGCGATCTCCTCCGGGCGATGCAGCTCGATCAGTTCCGCGACGCGAGCGTGGATGGTGCGCAGCCGGTCGGCCAGCGGTCCGCCCGAGGTGGCGATGCAGCCCTGCGCGACGATGCGCAGGTTGCCGCCGTCGCAGTCGATGACGCCGAAGCCAGTGCGCAGCGATCCGGGATCGAGCCCGAGAATGCGCGCCGCGAGATTCTTCGGGCGCGCGACGACCACGGCCGGAGCCGTCCCGGTCCCCGGCCGGTACGCGCGCCAGGACGATCGCATGGGATACCGCGCCAAGTGTCTGCGCCCCTTGAAAAAAACTGCGGGTATCATACACGGCAATCCAGCGGCGCCTCACGCTTCCGGCGCCGGCAATTCGACGTGCACAACCTCCATTCCTGTTCGTCCGAGCTCAAGAACGTCATCGATGCGCACGCCGCGACTCTGGCGGGCTGGGGCGTGCCGCCGGCATCCATCGAGCGGTCGGTCGAAACCGCCGTGATCGTCGCCTCGCTGACCGAGGATGCCGTGCTCGCGAGCGCGGTGCTCGCCCAGGCGGCATTCGCTTCCGCGGCCGAAGAGCCGCGCGACATCGAGCGGCACTTCGGCGCCGCGGTCAGTGCGCTGGCGCGCGAGCTCGCGCACTTCGGCGACGTCCGACTGACCGCCAGCGCGGCCGCCTCGCACCACCTCGAACCGGCGCAGGCCGAGGCACTGCGCAAGATGCTGCTGTCGGTGGTCAGCGATCCGCGCCTCGTGGTCGCGCGCCTGGCACGTCAGCTGGTCGAGCTCAACGCCTCCAAGGACGGCCATGCCAGCGTGCGCGAGCGACTCGCGCTGGAGACGCGCGAAGTATTCGCGCCGCTCGCGAACCGGCTCGGCCTGTGGCAGCTCAAGTGGGAGCTCGAAGACCTGGCGTTCCGCTTCCTGCAGCCGGAGGACTACCGGCGCATCGCCGCGGCGCTCGCCGAGAAGCGCGCCGACCGCGAACGCTACATCGCGGACCTGTGCCGCACGCTGGCCGACATGCTGCGCGCCGCCGGCATCGACGCGGAGGTCTACGGCCGGCCGAAGCACATCTACAGCATCCATCGGAAGATGCAACGCAAGCAGCTCTCGTTCGACCAGGTGTTCGATCTGCGCGCCGTGCGCATCGTCACCGCGACCGTCGCCGACTGCTACGCGGCTCTCGGACTGGTGCACGGGCGGTATACCTACATCCCCGGCGAATTCGACGACTACATCGCCACGCCCAAGGACAACCTGTACCGCTCCATCCATACCGCGGTGTTCGGACCCGAAGGCAAGGCGGTCGAGGTGCAGATCCGCACGCGCGAAATGCACGAGCAGGCGGAGCTGGGCCTCGCGGCGCACTGGCGCTACAAGGAATCGCGCGCGCAGGACGTGTCGTACGACCGCAAGATCGAATGGGTGCGGCGCCTGCTCGATGCGGACCGCTCGGGCGCGGATCGCGATTTCCTCGACGAGGTGCGCGCCGAGCTGTTCGAGGATCGCGTCTACGCGCTGACGCCGAAGGGCGAGGTGGTCGACCTGCCGCCCGGCGCGACACCGCTCGATTTCGCCTACCACGTGCACACCGAGCTGGGTCATCGCACGCGGGGCGCGCGCGTGAACGGCCGCATCGTGCCGTTGACCCGGCCGCTGGCCAATGGCGAGGTGGTCGAGATCCTGACGCACAAGCTGCCGCAGCCGAGCCGGGATTGGTTGTCGGAGACCCAGGGCTTCCTCAACAGCCCGCGCGCCCGATCCAAGGTGCGCGCCTGGTTCCGGAAGTTAGACGAGGAAGCCGCCCGGCTCGCACCCGCACAACCGGCAGCCGCACCCCCGCCAGCCAGCCCGCGCAGGCGCGGCCCGGCGCGCCGGCCGGCCCGATCGCCGGTGGTGCTGGGAGGGGTCGAGGACCTGCCCATCAGCCTGGCGCGCTGCTGTGCCCCGGTGAAGCCGGAGCCGATCGCCGGCTATGCCACCGTGGGTCGCGGGGTGACCATCCATCGCGCGGATTGTCCGGGCCTGCGGCGCATGAGCGCGAGCCGGCCGGACCGGCTGCTGCCGGCCTCCTGGGCCGAGGCCGCCCAGGGCCAGCCCGTGAGCCTCAGCATTGTCGCGACCGACCGACAGGGATTGGTGAGGGATATCGGCGATCTGCTTGCCAGTGAAAGAATTTCCATCGAGATGATGCACACCACTACCGATCGGGCGCGCTCGACGGCTACCATCGACGTTCGGGTGGCCATCGACGATGCGGCGCACCTGACGCGGCTGATGCAGCGGATCCGCCAGGTGGGCAGCGTGCTTTCGGTGCGCCGCACCACTTGACTTAATGGGGCGGCGGGTTCCGGCTGGCAGCGGCAAACGAAACGTGACGTGATGCGACGCCGGATATCGTCGGATCGCGGTCTACTCAGAACGATTTTATTTAGGGTTTTTTCCGGGGTATTGGGCGCAAATGCGTGTCCTGCTGGTCGACCATGACTCAGAGGCTCTCGAGACCGTCACGCGTGCGATTCGCGGGGTGCTCGAGCTCGACTGCGTCACCAGCAAGAGCGACGCGCTGCTGCTGCTGCGCCAGAACACCTACGACGTCCTGATCGCCTGCGAGCGCGCCGTCGACGGCTCGGGGCTGGACCTGCTCGGCCGCACCACGCGCACCGCCGTGCCGCTCAAGCGCATCTTCGCGGCCGCGCCCGAAAGACTGCAGTTGTTAGGTCCGCGTCTCGCGCCGTTCAAGGTGCAGCGGACCATCAACTACCCGATCGACCTCGAAGAACTGTGGCTGGCCATCGCGCAGGTCACCAGCGGGCCGAACGACGAAACCGACGGCACCATCGAACGCGTGGTGCTCGACGAGCGCGGCATTCCCGCCTCGGGCAGCACGCCGCGTGTGCCGATTCCGCCGCGAGCCGCGCCGCTCGCACCCGCACCCGCGGTACCCGCGGCCGTCGCGGCGACGCCGACGAGTGCCAGCGGCCGTTACGCCACGGCGCGCATCACGCAGCCCGCCCCCGAGCCGCCGCTGCGCGCGCCACCCGCACCGCCGCCGATCCGCGCGACACCGCCCGCG
>DASTHJ010000173.1:0-2570 GCA_035718265.1 Steroidobacteraceae bacterium
GAAAGCCGGCCAGGACGTTCCGAACAGCTCGGTTGGCGGTAGCGTGGGAGGAGTGTCGTGGGAACACGCCTGGCCGACAATCAGGGTGGAGCGAGCCTAACAACCTTGTCCGTCTCCGGACATTGGACACGCATGACGACACCGATACGGCGACGTCCTACCCGGCCGCCGTGAAGCGTGCACGGAATCTTCAGCGCATCAGTCCGAGCAACAGGCTCGCCGCGAGAAAGAACAGCGTAGTGAACGTGGCGGGCAGGTAGGAAACCGAATGCACTTCATCGACCCCGGTTGGCAATTCGCGTCTGTCGCGCGATCCGGAGTGCAGTTTCCGCGCTCGCCGGCGGCGCGGCAAGCCATTGCCCGGGCGCAGCCTTCGAGAAACGAGACTTTTTCCCGCACACGCCCAAGTCCTTGAATTCCGGGCCGCCGCACCGTCGGGCATCAGGCGGCGCGCAGCTCGCGGATGTCGCGCAGCAGATCCAGCGTGAAAGTGGTGCCGCGCGTGGCGTCGCTCTCCACGGCCACCGAGCCGCCGTGCGCCTCGGCGATCGCCTGCACCTGCACCAGGCCGAGTCCCCAGCCCGCCTGGCCGCTGCGCTGCGCCCGGCTGGTGCGCCGGAACGGGCGGAACAGCGTCGGCTGGTCTTCCGGCGAGATCGGCTCGCCGAAGTTGTGCACCGAGATCTGCACGCGGCCGTGCGTCGCAATGGCCCGCAGCGTCACCGCGCTGCCCGTGGCCGAGTACTTGCAGGCGTTGTCCAACAGGTTGTAGACGGCGCGCCGCACCTTTTCCCGGTCCCAGAAGACGCGGCATTCCTCCGGGATGTCGACCACCACGTGGCGGCGCCTCCTGGCATCGAGATCGTCGATGATCTCGAGCAGCAGCGCTTTCAGCTCGCCTTCCTCGGCGTCCAGCGCCAGGCGCTCGCCGGCATTGCTGCGGCTCGCGTCCAGCAGCGCCGCCACCATGCGGCCGATGCGCTCGAGGTTCTGCGCCGCGCGGCGCGCGAAGTCCTCGCGTTGCCCGCCATCCGCGCGCCGCATGAGCTCGAGGTAGTTCCAGGCGTTCGACAGCGGCCCGCGAAAGTCATGCGTGAGCGCCGCGGTGAACATTTCGCGGAAGCTGTCCTGCACGTCCACGTACGCGGTCGCGGCCTCGGCCATGGCCTCGTCCACCGAGCGATGCACCACGTCCCATTCGGCGTTGCTGGGATGGCTCTCGGCGCGCAGCAGGTCGACCAGCAGCTCGCGGATGAACTGGTACTCCTTGAGCACGTCGGCCAGCGAGTAGCGCGTGAAGCGCGCGCGTTCGTGGCCGTGGGCGACCGCGATGTTGGAGCTCTGCGAGGCGAACTCCAGGTCGTTGAGCCCATGCAGGGCCATCGCGACGCGCGTGATGAATGCGGGCAGCGTGTCGATGATCACCGGGTGCGACTCGCGGCGGGCGCTGGCGAGCGTGCTCTGCGAACGGTCGCAGAAGCGCTCGAGGAAGTTTTCCTTGTTGCGGATCAGGACCGCGGCGAGCCCGCCCGACTGCAGGAGCTGCGCGTCGTAGTCCTGGGGGGTGCTCATCATCCCAGTGAACACCGGTCGATGCCGCCCGCGGCACCGGTGCCAGGCACCGGGCGCAAGTAGGACAACGGGACATGGGGATGTTCGTCATTTCCATGCGCCGGCGTCCCCATCCCCTAGAATGCGCCTCGGGCACAGGGGGGAGTCATCTTGCCAACCGCCGAGCGCGCCACGCGCGCACGTTACGTCGTGATCGCCTTCGTGGTGACGCTCGCGATGGTCACCTATCTCGACCGGGCCTGCATCGGCGCAATGGCGCCGCAGATCGCCGCGGAATTCTCGCTGGACGAAGGCCAGATGAGCTGGGTGTTCTTCGCGTTCATCCTGGCGTACGCGATCTTCGAGATCCCCACCGCGCGCTGGGCCGATGGGCGCGGTGCCAAGTCGGTGCTGACGCGCATCGTCAGCTGGTGGTCGGTGTTCACGATCGCCACCGCCGGCGCCTTCAACTACTGGTCGCTGCTGGCGACGCGCTTCCTGTTCGGCGTCGGCGAGGCCGGCGCCTGGCCGTGCGTGGCGCGCGTGATGTCGCGCTGGATCCCGAAACGCGCGCGCGGCACCGCCAAGGGCGTGTTTTTCGCGGGCGCGTATGCGTCGGCGGCACTGACCACGGCCATCGTCACGCCGCTGCTGGTGAGCTACAGCTGGCGCACGATCCTGGTGGTGTTCGGCGCCGTCGGATTCGTGTGGGTGATCGCCTGGCATCGCTGGTTCCGCAACGAACCCACGGAGCATCCGGCCGCGAACGAGGCCGAGCGCGCGCTGATCCTGGCCGACCGGCCGGCCGAGGCACCGCAGCCGCGCGGCTGGGCGTTCTGGGGCCGGCTGCTCCGGCATCGCAACGTGCTGCTGCTGTGCGTGGCCTACATGCCGAACTGTGCCACGTTCTATTTCTGCATCACCTGGCTGCCGACCTACCTGATGAAACGCCACGGCTTCGAGAAGGCCGAACTCGGCCTGGTCGCCGCGCTGCCACTGGCGCTCAGCATCGCCACGCA
>DASTHJ010000174.1:0-2479 GCA_035718265.1 Steroidobacteraceae bacterium
AGATCGCGCTCACGCTCGCGGTGCTGTGCAACCTGGTGTTCATCGTCGCCGGCACCGTGCAGCGTTCGCGCACGCCGACCGGCGCCGACGAAGCCGACATCGCGGTGATCCAGAGCATCGGCGTGATCGGCGCCGACAATCCCGGCACCGCGGGCAGCAACATCGCCACGCTCGAGGCGGTGCCGGGCGTCGCCTCCGCCGCATTCGGCACGCCGCCGCTGTGGGGCGTGGGGCGCGCGCCGCTGTTCATGCAGCCCGGCGATGCGCAGCCGGTCGCGCAGGCCTACCAGTTCGCCGGCAGCCAGGGACTGAACCGCACGCTGGGCGTACGCGTCCTGCAGGGACGCGACATCCGCGACGACGAGATCCCGACCCCCGACGAACTCGCCGCCAGCGGCGACGCGTCCGCGGGATCGACACCGCGACAGATGCCGGCGCTGCTGACCAGTCCGCTGGCCGCGCGCCTGTTCCCGGGCGGCTCGGCGCTGGGGCAGACGCTGTACACCAGCGTCTGGGGCACGCCAGTGAGTTTGCGCGTGGTCGGCGTCATCGCGCCGCTGCGCGCCGCGCTGACCGGGCACGCGGACGACGCCGAGGCGGTGCTCACCGAGTTCAAGGCCACCAATGAGGGCCTGGGCGGCGGCTACGTGATCCGCAGCAAGCCGGGGCGCCTGCACGAGGCGTTGCCGCTGGCGGCGGCGGCGATGCAGCGCGCCAATCCCGGGCACGTGCAGCAGGACGTCAAGACGATGGCCGAACTGCGCGACGACTACTTCAGCAGCGACCGCGCGGTGGCGCGGATGCTGCTGGCGATCATGGCGATCCTGCTGGTGGTGACCGCGCTCGGCGTCGGCGGCCTGGCCAGCTTCTGGGTGCAGCAGCGGACCAAGCAGATCGGCATCCGCCGCGCGCTCGGCGCCACCCGCCGCGACATCCTGCACTACTTCCAGCTCGAGAACTTCCTGATCGTGGGCGGCGGCGTGGTGCTGGGCGCCGTGCTGGCGTTCGCCCTCAACCAGTGGCTGATGCACCGCTTCGAACTCGACCGCCTGTCCGTTCCGACCGCCGTCACCGGCATCGTCGCGGTCTGGTTGCTCGGCCAGATCGCGGTGCTCGGCCCGGCCCTGCGCGCCGCCGCAGTCCCGCCCGCCATCGCCACCCGCAACGCCTGAGAGAGGACTCCCCCATGTTCGCCTACTACCTCAACCTCGCCCTGCGCAGCTTCCGGCGCAACAAGGTCCTGACCGCGTTGATGGTGCTGGCGATCGCGCTCGGCATCGGCGCGAGCATGACCACGCTCACCGTGTTCCACATCCTCGCCGGCGACCCGATCCCGCAGAAGAGCGACAAGCTGTTCTACCCGCGCATCGAGCCGCGCACCGCGCGCGGCCAGACCCCGGGCCAAGACCCCGAGAGCCAGATGACCCGCTTCGACGCCGAGGCGCTGCTGCGCGAACACCGCGGCGACCGCCAGGCGATGATGAGCGGCGGCGGCGTGTCGGTGGAATCGGGCGACGGCAAGATCCAACCGTTCGTGGTCGACGCGCGCTATACCAGCGCGGATTTCTTCCCGATGTTCGACGTGCCCTTCGCCTACGGCTCGGGCTGGAACGCCGCGGACGACGACGCCCGCGCCCAGGTCGCGGTGATCTCGAAGGAACTCAACGACAAGCTGTTCGGCGGCGGCAACAGCGTGGGCAAGACCCTGCGCGCGGCGGACAACAGCTTCCGCATCGTCGGCGTGCTCGACCACTGGCGGCCGACGCCGAAGTTCTACGACCTCACCAACGACCGCTTCAGCGCCGTGGAACAGGTGTTCGTGCCGTTCTCCACTTCGCGCGCGCTCAAGCTCGGGATCCAGGGCAACATGGATTGCTGGGGCGAACAGACCGACGCGGATGGTTCGGTCGGACTGAACGCACCCTGCGCATGGATCCAGTACTGGGTGGAACTCGACGACCCGTCCAAGGCCGCGGACTACAAGCGCTACCTGGAGAACTATTCCGACCAGCAACGCGCCGCCGGCCGCTTCGAGCGCCCGACCAACGTGCGCCTCGACGACGTCATGTCGTGGCTGGAGGTCGAGCGGGCGGTGCCCGGCGACGTGCGCCTGCAGCTGTGGCTGGCGTTCGGCTTCCTGCTGGTGTGCCTGCTCAACACCGTGGGGCTGCTGCTGGCGAAGTTCATGCGCCGTTCCCCGGAGATCGGCGTGCGGCGCGCGCTCGGCGCATCGCGCCGCGCGGTGTTCGCGCAGTACCTGGTCGAAGCCGGCGCGATCGGCCTGGCCGGCGGCATCGTCGGCCTCGGCCTCGCCCTGCTCGGGCTGTGGGCGGTGCGCCAGCAACCGGCCAGCTACGCCGAACTCGCCCACATCGACCTGCCGATGCTGCTCGCGACCTTCGTGCTAGCGCTCATCAGCAGCGTCCTCGCCGGCCTGCTCCCGGCCTGGCGCGCGATGCAGGTCGCGCCGGCGATCCAG
>DASTHJ010000175.1:0-7036 GCA_035718265.1 Steroidobacteraceae bacterium
CGAGACTGCCGCCGCCCTGCGCATCCTCGTCGCCGGTGTATTCACCATTGACGTAGAAGCGCCGGCCCTCGACCGGACTGTAGGTCATGACCACGTGCTGCAGCGCCGCCTGCGCGTCCATGTCGGCCGCGCGCGTGAGCAGCACCGGATTGCCGTTGGCGCCGGTCTTGTCGCTGCGCGTCATGCCCTCGTACTGGTACATGCGCTGCGCCAGCGTGAAGTTGCGCGCGTTGACGCCGGCCGAGTAGCTGACGAGGTACGCATCTTCCTGCGCGACGTTGGCGTTGTTGGCCCAGACCTCGACGGTGAACTCACCCGTCGACTTGATGAGGTCGGCGAGCTTCTTGGACGCGGCCGCCGTGCCCTGCGCCTTGCCGCCCGGCTTGATCACGATGCCCCAGCCGCCGACCCAGTCGTAGGTGCCGGACAGCGTCAGGTTCAGCGCCGGCTCGAGTCCGCTGGTGTCGTAGGCGATCGCGCCCGTGCCGGTCTTGAATTCGTACTTGGCGATGGTGGCCGCCTCGTAGCGGTTGCCGCCCGCCGCGACCGTGCCGTCGTACAGGGTCAGGCCCTTGGAGATCAGCAGGTTCGGATCGACCTCGGTGACCTCGATGTTGTCGGCGAACGCGTTGATGGCGTTGAGCATGGTCTGCGCGTTGTCGGCACAGGTCAGCGTGCCGCCGGCGCTCCAGCAGTTGTGCGACTCGTCGCGCAGGCGCACCACCAGGCGCGACTGGTCGGTGTTGTCCAGGTTGATCTTGGGCTTGATGGCCGCGTACGCGATGTCCGGATCGGCGTCCGCGAAGAACGGCTGCTGCTGCGTGGCCGCGCTCGAGGAATGGCAGCGCATGCAATTGGCCGTGGCGGCGTTGCGCACCAGCGCGTACAGCTGCGAGCCGGCGAACTCCGCCGAACTGGCCGGGAAGCTCTTGCTGCCGCCCACTTCCTTGATGACCGGAGCCTGCAGTTCGATCTGCGTGCCGCCGGTGGCGGTCGCGCCGGCCCAGTTGCGGATCCACACGGTGAGCGTGTCCGCGCAGGCCGAGGGCGCCTGCAGCCAGCAGTTGTGACCACCGGCTACCTTCTCGACCATGCGCGACTCTTCCGGCTGCGCGAGATTCACGACCGTGTTGGCGGCTTCGTACGCCAGGTTCACGTTGTCGTTGCGCGCGAACTGCGGCGTCTGGCCGGGCGTGCTCGCGTTGTGGCAGCCACCGCAGCGATTGTTCGCCTTGATGTTCTCCCACAGGTTGATGCGGAAGGCCTGCACGTCGGCGTTGGCCGAGGCGGGACCGGTGTAATCCGAGACCGGCGGTGCGGACGTGACGGGGTTTTCCACCGTCGGCGCTCCGCCGCTCGAACAGGCGGCCAGCACGGCGGCCGCGGCGGCGGCCGTGATCCAGCGGGCGAAAGACATGATCTTCGTGGAGGTCATCTGGTTGTCTCCCTCAATCGCCCAGGCACGCGTCGGAGGTGGCGACCCGCTGGAACACTTCCTTGAGCGAGTAGTTCGTCTTGAACGTGGCCGTGACCGAGTCGACGACGTTGCGATCCGCCTGGTTGCCCGGCGCGCGGAAGCAAACGGTCTTGAAAACCTTCTCCACCTGGCAGCGCGCGAACGCGGTGCTGTTGGCGAGCTCCTGGCCGAGCGACTTGGCGCCCGTGCCCTTGCCCGGCAGGTTCTGGTCCCAGCCGAGCAGGTAGTTCTGGCCCTGGCGCCAGCGGTTCTCCCACTGGTCGTCCGGCGTCACGAAGCCCGGCGGGAAGTTGGTGGCGTTGTTGAAGTACTTGGGCTGCACGACCCCCGGCGTATAGACCAGGCGCATCGTGCCCGGCGCATCCGCGGTGCCGTTGTCGAAGTCGTAGTACGCGAACGCGCGCGCCATCGGGTCCATGCCGCTGTGACAGCCGATGCAGTTGTTGAGGAAGATGCGGCTGTCGCCGCCCGGCGAGCGGCTGACGTCCTGGCGGATCATGTCCGGCGGCAGCGTCGTGTCGTGCACCTGCTCCAGGTCGCGGCACAGGTGGTTCATGAGCGTGAAGCGGAACATCGCGCGGTTGGTGCCGTCGACGAAGAACGCTTCGGACGAGGCGCGCGAGGTGATGAAGCCCGCGGTCGCCTCCGGCGGGATGCCGAGGATCGACGACTGGGTCGTGCGGCGCAGCGCCGTCTTGAGGTTCACGCCGCTGGATTCGGCGTTGGCGTAGTGATCGTTGTTGGCGGCCGAGGCGGCCGGCGAGACGCCGTCCACCGTGTAGGTGACGTCGGCCGACAGCGCGGTGTTGAACGGCACGTCGTCGCGCACCATGCCGATGAACGTGGCGACGTAGTCATTGAGCGGCGCGAACACCGTCTGGTCGCGGTTGGTCCACGGCATCGCCATGTTCTTCAGCGTGACGTTGTAGAACGAGGCGTCTTCCGTGGCGATCGCGGCGGCGCCCAGCAGGTCGCCGTTCGTGACCATCTGCTCCATCTGGTCGAGCACCGCTTCCGTGGGTGGCACGCCCGCGATGCGGTCGTGGATGCGCTTGGCCTTGTCGCGGTCGTTGCCCGACGCGGCGGTGGCCACGCAGGCGAGCATGCAGGCGAGGCCCAGCGACTTCAGTTTCGAGACCTGTCGGGTATCCATTTGTGTCATCCACATCCCATTTGACGGGTGCAGTATCACGCCGTCGCCAACAACCCTTGTTTGTCTCCGCTCATCTACGTCTCCAAGCGGCGACAGCACCAACCATTACGTACTCCTAGTAGTCTTGCGCCCAAGGACTGCGAACCGCGTCACGGCGCATGCCGCCACGGGTCTCTAACTACATCGGTCGGCCAGGAAACCGCGTTTCGCGGCCCACCTGCTGTGACGGCGTCGGCAGATCGCCACGGCCTCGCACGGGAAGATTGCATTACGTCACATGCCGTGCGGCAATACGCGGGCGGTGACAGTGGAGGATGCTGTGGATCGATCAAGCGAAAACGCGAACCGCATCACGCCGGGCGGGTGTGCCAGGGCCGTGCTGTACGGTCTCGCCCTGCTGCTCGCGGCCTGCACGCAGGGACCGGGCGGCGGCGGCATCGGCCTCGGCAGCGGCCAGGACCCGGATCCGGCGACCGTCGATTTCCCGATCTTCTACCTCCGTCACCCGATTCCCCAGGAGCAGGACCAGGTCACGCGCCTGCGCCCGTTCGTCGAGGACGAGGAGTACAACGTCACGTTGTGGAAGCGCGACCGCGCCTCGCCGGGCGCCGCCGAGACCGAGATCACCGCGCGCCTGCGCGCCGAGCCGTTCGGCGAGGAAGACGACCGCTACGACATCAAAGGCCTGGCGGTTTCGCCGGATGGCCTGAAGGTGGCGTTCGCGATGCGCGGGCCGCTCGGCGACTTCGACGAGGACGAGCCGCCGACCTGGAACATCTGGGAATACGACATCGCCAACGACGACCTGCACCGCGTGATCCGCTCGGACATCATCGCGGAAGAAGGCCAGGACGTCGCGCCGGCCTATCTACCTGACGGCCGCATCCTGTTCTCCTCGACGCGCCAGCGCCAGTCCAAGGCCATCCTGCTCGACGAGAACAAGGCACAGTTCGAGGCGACCAACGAGGCGCGCAGCGAGTCGACGTTCGTGCTGCACGTCATGAACGACGACGGCACGGACATCCACCAGATCACCTTCAACAACTCCAGCGACATGGACCCGACCGTGCTGCAGGACGGCCGCGTGGTGTTCACGCGCTGGGACCACGCCGCGGGCGATCGCGGACTGCACCTGTACAGCGCGAATCCGGACGGCTCGGACACGCAGCTCTACTACGGCGCGCTGTCGCACCTGACCGGCACGCCCGTGGACCCGGCTACCGGGCGCGGGCCGCAGATCGAGTTCATGCGCGCGCGCGAGATGAGCGACGGCCGCCTGATGGTGCTGACGCGCGAGCGCACCGACGTCGACTTCGGTGGCAACCTCACGATCATCGACGCGCGCAATTTCGTCGAGAACACCCAGCCGCTGGCGGCGAATGCCGGCGCCACCGGCCCGGCGCAGACCGCGGCGACGCTCAACGATGTGCGCACCGTCCCCGGTCCTTCGCCCGGAGGCCGCTTCCAGTCCGGCTTCCCGTTGTGGGATGGCTCGGGCCGCATCCTGGTGAGCTGGTCGCAGTGCCGGCTGCTCGACGTCGGCGGCGCGGACCCGACCCGCATCATCCCCTGCGACGCCGAGCATCTCGCCGACCCGAACATGCAGACCGCGGCGCCGCTGTACAGCATCTGGATGATGAACCCCTCGCAGAACACCCTGCTGCCCGTCATGGCGCCGGTGGAAGGCGTGATGGTGACCGAGGCGCTGGCGGCGCAGCCGCGCAATCCCCTGCCCGCGGTCATCCTCGACAGGAAGCCGCCGCTCGACGTCAACCCGGACTGGGTCGCCGAGGGCGTGGGCGTGCTGTCGATCCGCAGCGTCTACGACATCATGGGCGTCGCGCAGGCGCGGCTCGCGTCGGGCACGGCGAGCACCATCGCGGCGATCTCCGACCCGAACAATGCCGCGTACCCCAACCGGCAGGTGCGCTTCATCCGCATCGAGAAGCTCGTCTCCCAGCCCGACGACGACGACATCGCGGATCCCGACAATTCCGCATTCGGTCCCACGGGACAGATGCGCGAGATCGTTGCCTATGCGCCGGTCGAGCCCGACGGCTCGGTGTACGTGAAGGTGCCCGCCAACATCGCCTTCCAGCTCAGCCTGCTCGATGCGAACGGTCGCCGGGTCGTGCCGCGCCACAACGCCTGGCTGTCGCTGCGTCCCGGTGAAGTCCTCGAGTGCAACGGCTGCCATCAGCGCAACAACGATCCGACCCTGGCGCGCTCGCATGGCCGCAAGGGCTCATTCGACCCCGCCTACGCGGGCAATGCCGCGGGCGGCCCGTTCCCCAATGCGCCTTCGAGCATCTCCGCCGATCCGGGCGACACCATGGCGCAGGCGCGCGCGCGCACCACCTCGTCCTGCGCGTCCGATCCCATGAATCCCGCCGGCACCGAGCATTGCGGCCGCGTCGCGCTGAACCCCAGCGCCGACGTGATCTACGACGAGATCTGGAAGCAGAATCCGCTGCCGGCGGAATCTTTCGCCTGGAGCCACCTGGCGCTCAACAGTCCGCGCCCGACGAATGCCTCCTGCTACCCCATCTGGCAGGCGACCTGCCGGATCACGATCCACTACGCGACCGTCGGAACTCCGCCGCGGCCGGGCCACATCCATCCGCTGTGGTCGGTGCCGCGGCCCGCCGGCGGCGTCACGGATCCCGTCACGATGGAAGTCACCTATCCCGACACGTGCACGGTCTGTCACAACCGCGTCAACGCGGTGGACAACACGGCGCAGCTGCCGGCCGCGTCGCTGGAACTCACCGACGAAGTCTCGGACGAGGACGCCCTGCAGTTGCGCGCCTATCGTCAGTTGCTCTTCCCGCGCCCCGAGCTCGAGCTGGTGAACGGCGTGGTCACGCAGCACCAGGTGCCGCTGCTCGATGAGAACGGCGATCCCGTGCTCGACGACAACGGCAACCCGGTGTTCACCACCCCGCAGCTGCCGGCGTCGATGCAGGCCGGCAATGCGCGCGGCTCGCGGTTCTTCAGCGTGATGAACTCTCCCACGCATGCAGGTATGCTCACGCCCGCCGAGCTGCGCTTGCTTTCGGAGTGGCTGGATATTGGAGCCCAGTATTACAACGACCCGTTCCCGCCGACTCCGCAGAACTAGCCTTGCGCTCGCACTTGTCCTCGCGTGCACCCTCTCTGCCACCGCCCTGGCAAAGGAGACCGAGGCAGAAAAGGCCGCCAGGGAAGAGGCGGCCCGGGAGAAGCTGCAGCAGGTTTTCATCAGCGAGCCCTATCTGGAATTGTCGACGGGTCCGGGCCGCGGCTTCCCCGTGTTCCACGTGGTCGAGCGCGACGCCTCGGTCGACGTGCTCTACCGTCGCACCGACTGGTTCAAGGTGCGCGACGAGCACGGCGTGGAAGGCTGGGCGCGCGCCCGCGACATGCGGCGCACCAAGCTCGCGGACGGCTCGCCGTTCGTCTTCAACCTCGGCGACCGCGACGGCTTCACGACGCACGACTGGGAGCTCGGCATCGGTGGCGGCGACTACGGCGGCGCCAACCTGATCAACGCGTATGCCGCGTACTCGCTCACCGACAACATGAAGGTCGAGCTCACGCTGTCGCAGTTCCTCGGCAACGCGTCGAACGGCTACAAGGCCGAGGCCGGGCTCACGCACGTGATCGTCCCGGAGTGGCGCCTGTCGCCGTTCCTGGAGATCGGCACGGGCGTCGTGTACGTCGAGCCGCGCGCCACCATCGTGCTGCCCGAGGACCGCACCGACCAGACGGCCTACGTGGGCGCGGGCCTGCGCTTTTATCTCACCCGGCGCTTCTTCGTGAGGGCCGACTATCGCTGGCACACGATATTCACGAGCCGCGATGACAACGAGGAGTTGGAAGAATGGAAAGTCCTAATCGCCTGCTTCTTCTAGCAGCGGTGTCGTGCGCGATCGTCAGCCTGTCCGGCTGCGCGATCTTCCGCCGCGACAAGGTCGAGCAGCCGCAGACCGAGGAACAGGCCGCGGCCGAAGAGGAAGCCGAGGACGCGGACTCGACGCCGCCGCGCGTCATCGAGCCGAACGTCGCGCGTCGCAAGATCAAGACACCGAAGATCGACAACGAGAACTGGGAGCTCGGCGTGGGCGCCGGCTTCGTGTCGATCGAGGACTTCGGCACGAATCCCACGTACGCGGCGCAGCTCTCGTACCATGTGACAGAAGATTTCTTCTTCCGCGCCGACCTGGGCCAATCGACCGCCGGCAGAACCAGTTTCGAGACGCTGGGCGGCGACATCGAGCTGCTGACCGGAGATGAGAGGCGCTTCACGTATTACAGCCTCTCGCTGGGCTACAACTTCCTGCCTGGCGAGGTTTTTCTCGGTCGCAATCTCGCCATGAACAGTGGTTTCTATGTGATGGGCGGGATAGGCAGCGTGAAGTTCGCCG
>DASTHJ010000176.1:0-2710 GCA_035718265.1 Steroidobacteraceae bacterium
TTTCATCGGTCATGGTGAAGTTTTGGCGAATTCCGCAAGTCTGCGATCGGGCCTAGTTTGGTCCCCGGCGTACCGCGCTGACCATCTAGCCTTTCTTTCCGACCATTAAGAGGAACCGAACATGTCCACCACGCACCTGCCGCGAACCCTGGCCGCCTTCGCCGGGCTTGCACCGATTCCCGCCCATCCTTCGCGCGCCGTGCTGCTGCTGATCGACGCACAGCGCGAATACACCACCGGCAAGGTGCCGCTCGCGGGCATGGACGCCGCGGTCGCGGAGGCCACGCTCGCGGCGCTGGTCGACCGGTTTTCCGTTGCGATTCAGCACACTGCCGCATTGTCGCGATACGCCTTCGAGGCCGTCTGACGGGACGGCACGCCGCCGCCGCGCAATATCTGCCCATGCAATATTTGCCTTGACAAATATTGCATGGGAATTGAAGACTGCGCGCCCCATGCCCGCCACCGCCCGCCGCATCCGCGAACTCGCAGGTCCCGTCCCGCCGCCCGAAGAAGACATCCACCGCGCCATCTGCCGTGGCGTGAAGCTGGTCGGCAACTCGCTGATGCGCCGCGTCGACCAGCACATGCAGCCGCTGGAGCTCACCGGCATGCAGTGGGAGCCGGTGCTGATGCTGTGGCTGAAGCGCGCCGACACGGTCGCCGGGCTGGCGCGCGTCAGCCAGGTGGGCTTCGCGTCCATGTCGCGCATGCTCGACCGGCTCGAGGAGAAGGACCTGTTGCGCCGCGAGCGCAGCGCCGACGACCGTCGCGTGGTGCACCTGCACCTCACGCCCAAGGGCAAGAAGATCGCCAACCGCATCTGGCCGATCGTGGTCGAAGGCATGCACGTCCACCTGAAAGGTTTCAAGAAAGAAGAGCTCGTCCAGTTCAGCGATTTCCTCGGTCGCATGCTGGCGAATGGAGCACGCGATGCCGAAGCAAAGTGATTCCCCGCGGGCGCGCGGCGCAGGCCTGCGCGCCGCTGCGACCCTGGCCGCCGCCGTGCTGTTGCTGGCCGCCTGCGGCGAGCAGCAGGGCGGCCCGCCACCGCCGCCGGAAGTCGGTGTCATCACGCTGAAGCCGCGGCCGGTCGCGATCACCGACCAGCTCCCCGGGCGCACCACGGCATTCCGCGTGGCGGAAGTGCGCCCGCAGGTCACCGGCATCGTGCAGAAGCGGTTGTTCACCGAGGGCACGGAAGTGAAGGCCGGGCAGCAGCTGTTCCAGATCGACCCGGGCAGCTACCGCGCGGCGTTGTCGGCCGCCGAGGCCGCGCTCAAGCGCGCCGAGGCGCAGGCGGTCACGGCCAAACTGCTGGCGGAGCGCTACGCGCCGCTGATCGCGGCGAATGCCGTCTCCAGGCAGGAGAACGACGAGGCCATCGCGGCGCGCGCCCGCGCGGACGCGGACGTCGCCTCGGCGCGCGCCGCCGTGGAAGCCGCGCGCATCAACCTCGTGTACACGCAGGTGCTGTCGCCCATCGCCGGGCAGATCGGCCGCACGCTGGTCACCGAGGGCGCGCTGGTGACGAGCGGCCAGCAGGGTGCGCTCGCCACCGTGCAGCAGCTCGATCCGATCTATGTCGACATCGCGCAATCCAGCACCGAGATCCTGCGGCTGCAGCGACAGCTCGCCGACGGTGAGCTGGTCAAGGACGACAAGGACCAGGCCGAGGTCACGCTGACGCTCGAGGACGGCAGCGTCTATCCGGAGCGCGGCCGCCTCCGGGTCTCCGAGGCGCAGGTGGATCCGAGCACCGGCTCGGTGGTGATGCGCGCGGTGTTCCCGAATCCGCGGCGCCAGCTGCTGCCGGGCATGTTCGTGCGCGCGCAGCTCACGCAGGGCACGCGCGCGGCGGCGCTGCTGGTGCCGCAGCGCGGCGTGTCTCACAACCCGAAGGGCGAGGCTACGGTGCTGATCGTCGACCAGGACGACAAGGTGCAGGAGCGCGTCGTGACCGCCGACCGCGCCATCCAGGGCGAGTGGCTGATCACCGCGGGCCTGAACGCCGGCGACCGGGTCATCGTCGACGGCCTGCAGAAGGCCAGGCCGGGCGCTGCGGTCAAGCCCGTGCCGGCCGCCGAGGAACTCGCGTCCAATGCCACCGCCACCGGCGCCGGCGGCACGCAGGCCGGCGCGGCCAACGACGTCGCGCGGCGCTGATCGGGCGGCCAGGACGCCATGCTGTCACGCTTCTTCATCGACCGGCCCATCTTCGCGTGGGTGATCGCGCTCATCATCATGATCGCGGGCACCCTGTCGGTGTTCAACCTGCCGATCCGCCAGTACCCGGCGATCGCGCCGCCGACCATCGGCATCTCGGTGAACTATCCGGGCTCCTCGGCGCAGACGCTGCAGGACACGGTGGTGCAGGTCATCGAGCAGCAGCTGAACGGCATCGACAACCTCGACTACATGCAGTCGGACGCGCAGGCGGACGGCACGGCCACGATCACGCTGACGTTCACGATCGGCACCGACCCGGATACCGCGCAGGTGCAGGTGCAGAACAAGCTGTCGCTGGCGATGCCGGCGCTGCCGCAGGAAGTGCAGCAGGCCGGCGTAAGAGTCAACAAGCCGGCGCGCAACTTCCTCGTGGTGCTCGGGTTCATTTCCGCCGACGGCAGCATGAGCAACGAGGACCTGACGGACTACGTCGCCACCAACCTGCTCGATCCGCTGAACCGCACCAAGGGCGTCGGCGACG
>DASTHJ010000177.1:0-6976 GCA_035718265.1 Steroidobacteraceae bacterium
GCCGTCGAAGTTCTGCAGGTAGAAAGACTTGACCGGCTCGCCGGCGTAATCCGTGTAGTCGAGCTTGGGGCCGTTGATCCTCGCCAATGTGCTGGCACAGCCGGCGAGTGACGCCGCGGCAAGAATGGTTGCAACCAGTGAGTACTTCATAAAACACCTCGTGCGAATTCGACTCCCGCCTCGTGAGTCGAGTTCCCGGTCCACCAGGTTCCGGGAACCGTGCCGACGTGTATATCGCCGCGACTTCGCCTTTCAAGTGCGCGCCGCATTGCCGCGCGTTTAGCCGCCGTTCATTTGCCGTTCATGTCCAGCTTGTCGCCGACCAGGCGGCGGATGGTGACGTAGAACACCGGCGCCAGCAGCACGCCGAGAATCGCCGCCGACAACATGCCGCCGGCGACGCCGGTGCCGATGGCGCGACGTGCATTTGCGCCGGCGCCGCTCGAGAACACCAGCGGTGTCACGCCCAGGATGAAGGCAAAGGACGTCATCAGGATCGGACGCAGCCGCAGCCGCGCGGCCTCCATGACCGCCTCGTACAGCGGCATGCCGCGCTGCTGCGCGAGCAGCGCGAACTCCACGATCAGGATGGCGTTCTTGGCCGCGAGGCCGATGATGGTGATGAGACCGATCTTGAAGAACACGTCGTCCGCCTGGCCGGTGAGGAACGCCGCGAACACCGCGCCGATGATGCCCACCGGCACCAGCAGCAGCACGGCGAACGGCGTGGCCCAGCTCTCGTAGAGTGCGGCAAGACACAGGAAGACGACCAGGATGGAGAGCCCGAACAGCAGCGGCGCCTCGGCGCCGGCGCGGATCTCCTGCAACGACTGGCCGGCCCAGTCGAGGCCGAAGCCCGGCGGCAGGTCCTGCGACACGATGCGCGACATCTCCTTCATGGCATCGCCGGAGCTGTAGCCCGCGGCGATGTTGTTCGAACCGACGATCTGCATGGCGGCGAAACCGTTGAAGCGCTGCAGCGTGGGCGGCGCGATCACCCACTTCGAGGACACCACCGAGGCAAGCGGCACCATGCCGTCGCTGGTGGTCTCGCCCTGCTGCAGGAACGCGTTGCCGGCCGGCGCATTGCTGGGTAGATAGAAGCGGCTGAGCGCGCTCTCGCTCATGCGGAACGGCGCGTCCGCCTCCATCTGCACGCGCATCACGCGGCCCTGGTAGTAGAAGTCGTTGACGTACACCGGCGCCAGCATGATCTGGATGGTGTTGTAGACGTCGTCGATGCCCAGGCCCATGGACTGCGCCTGTGCGCGGTCGAGCTTCAACTCCAGGCGCGGCGCCGGTGCGATGCCGTTGTAGCGCACGCCCTGCACCACCGGGCTCTGCGAGGCCTTGGCCACCAGCTGGTTCTGCGCGGCGATCAGCGCATCGGTGCCCTTGCCGGCGCGATCCTCGAGCCACAGCTCGAAACCGCCGAAATCCGACAGGCCCTGGATCACCGGCATGTTCACGAAGAATACGAAACCGTCGCGCTCCTGGCCGGAGATGTTGCCGAACGCCCACTGGATGAAGTCGGTGACCGACTCCTTGCGATGCTCGAGATCCTTGAGGCGGATGAAGAAGATGCCGGAGCTCTCGTCGCTGCCGGAGAAGCTGAAGCCCGCGACCTCGAACACCGAATCCACCGAGGGCGACTGGCGCAGCTTGTAGCCGACGCGGCGCATGACCTCGCGCGTGCGTTTCACGGTCGAGCCCGGCGGCAATTGCACGATGCCGAGCGCGTATCCCTGGTCCTCTTCGGGCACGAAGCTGCCGGGCACCTTGAAGAACGTGTAGGCACCCAGCAGCGCCAGCGCGATGAATCCTGCCAGCCACCAGGTCTTGTGCCGCAGCCCGAAGCGCACCGTCGTCAGGTAATGGCTCTGCGACCATTCGAAGGCGCGGTTGAACATCTTGAAGAAGCGGTTCTCCTTCAGGTGCTCCGGCCGCAGCAGCGTGGCGCACAGCGCCGGCGTCAACGAGAGCGCCAGGAATGCCGAGAACAGCATCGACACGGCGATGGTCATGGCGAACTGCCGGTAGATGACACCCACCGACCCGGACTGCATGGCGCTCGGAATGAACACCGCGGCCAGCACCACGGAGATCGCGATGATCGGACTGGTGATCTGGTCCATGGCCTTGCGCGTCGCGTCGCGCGGCGAGAGATGCTCCTCGCGCATCAGGCGCTCGACCGACTCGATCACGACGATCGCGTCGTCCACCACGATGCCGATGGCCAGCACCATGCCGAACAGCGACAGCTGGTTGATCGAAAAGCCGAAGATCTCCATGCCGATGAACGCGCCCATCAGCGCGACCGGCACCACCAGCGTCGGGATCAAGGTGGCGCGGAAGCTCTGCAGGAACACCAGCATCACGATGAACACCAGCACGACGGCCGCGACCAGCGTGAAGATCACTTCGTTGATGGCGTGCTTGATGAACGTGGTCGCGTCGAAGGCCACGAACCATTCGACGCCCGGCGGGAAGCCCTTCTGCAGCTCGTTCATGCGCGCCTTGACGGCATCGGCCACTTCGAGCGCATTGGCGCCCGGCAGCAGCAACACGCCGAAGCCGCTCACCGGCTGGTCGTCGAGGCGCACGTCGAACGCGTAGTCCTCCAGGCCCAGCTCGACGCGCGCCACGTCCTTGAGCCGCACGCTGGTGCCGTTCGGCTCGGTACGCAGGATGATCTGCTCGAATTCCGGCACCGAACTGAAGCGGCCCTCCGCGCTCACCGGCGCGGTGATCTGCTGCTCGCGGGTGGCCGGCGCGGCGCCGATGGAGCCGGTCGCGAACTGCACGTTCTGGCCGCGTACCGCCTGCAGCACTTCGGCCGCGGTGATCCGGAAGGCGCGCAGCTTGTCCGGGTTCAGCCAGATGCGCATCGAATAGGACGAACCGAACTGGCTGGCCGAGCTCACGCCCGGGATGCGCTGGATCGGGTCGAGCACCCGCGAGGAAACGATGTTGTTCGGCTCGTCGGAGGACACGCCGCCGTTCGGTGCGCGCACGCCGAGCGCCATGATGAAGCCCTGGTTCACCTTCGAGACCGCCAGTCCCTGCACCACGACTTCCGAGGGCAGGCGCGCCTCGGCGAGCTTCACGCGGTTCTGCGTCTGCAGCACCGCGAAGTCCGGGTTCGTGCCGTTCTCGAACACCAGCGTGATGCCGGCGGTACCGTTCGAGTTGGACGACGAAGTGAAATACATCAACCCGTCGAGGCCGGTGAGCTGCTGCTCGATGATCTGCGTGACGGTGCGTTCGAGCGTGTCGGCGTTCGCGCCCGGGTAGAAGGCGTTGATGGACACCTGCGGCGGCGCGATGTCCGGGTAGGCCGCGGCCGGCAGGCGCGTGATCGCCAGGCCGCCGCCGATCATGATGAGGATGGCGATGACCCAGGCCAGCACCGGCCGGTCGATGAAATAATGCGGCATCATGCCTAGCTACCCGCGGCGGGCTGGTCCCCCGGGGCAGGCTCGGCCTGCGGGGCACCGGCAGCCGGGCCGGGCGGCGCCTCGCCGGCCGGTTGCGGCACGACCTTGATGCCGGGACGCGCCAGCTGCAGGCCGGAGACGACCACCTGGTCGCCGTCCTCCAGCCCGCTGCCGATCACCCAGTTCACGCCCGCGGTGCTGACCACGTCGACGCGCTTCGCGGCGACCATGCCGTCGGCGCCGACCGTGAGCACGTAGGCGCCCTGCTGGTCGCGCTGCACGGCGAGCTGCGGCACTTCGAATCCGCGGTTGAGCATGCCGGCCGTGAGCCGCACGGTGACGTACATGCCGGGCAGCAGCAGGTGATCCGGGTTCGGGACGACGCCGCGGAACGCCACGGCGCCGGTGGTCGGGTTGACGCTGAAATCCGCGAAGTCCAGCGTGCCGGCGTGCGGATATTCGCTGCCGTCCTGGCGGATGACGCGCACCTCGGCCTTGTCGCCGTGGGCGATGGTCACCTGCCCCTCGGCCTGCGCGCGCCGCAGGCGCTCGAACTCCGCGGCGGGCTGGTCGAAGTACACGTAGATCGGATCGACCTGCTCGATGGTAGTTAGCAGCGTGGCCTCGCCCTGGCCGACCAGCGCTCCCTCGAGCACGCGCAACTGGCTGGCGCGCCCGGAAATGGGCGCGGTCACGTTGGCGTATCCGAGGTTGATGCGCGCGGTCTCGACCTGCGCGCGCGCCGCCGCCACCTGTGCGGCCGTGGAGCGCTCGAGAGCCTCGGCGTCGTCCAGCTCGCGCTTGGAGACCAGCGACTGCCTGGCCAGCTCGCGATTGCGTTCGGCGGTGACCCTGGCATTGGTCGCGGCCGCCTGGGCCTGCGCCAGGTTCGCATTGGCCACATTCAGGGCCGCCCGGTACGGCGCCGGGTCGATCTGCATGAGCAGCTGGCCTTCCTTGACCATGCTGCCCTCCTTATATAAGCGCTTCTGCAGCACGCCGGGCACGCGGGCGCGCACGTCGGAAGCACGCGTGGGAGCCAGGCGCGCGGACGCCTCGCGCGTGATCGCGACCGGCCTGGCGTGCACCACGATGACGCCGACCTGCGGAGGAGGCATCTCGGGCGGTCCCTGTTGACTGCCGCAGGCCGCAACGAACAGGGCGGCCACAGCCGCAGAGATCAGCTGTACACGTGACGTCATGTTTTTTCTTTGGTGCCGGCCAGGCTGGAGTGTGCGCTGGCGAAAGGCGGCGATTCTATCCCACGAAAGGGGGAGTTGCGCCGAACCTTGCGGATTCCCGATGATCTACAGGTAGGACGACGCGACTACACTGTATGAAGCTGCGGGGGTTTTCATGACACTTCGGCTCCTGCTTCTCGCGGGCCTGGCATTCGGTGCGGCAATGCAGGAACAAGCCCAGGCACAGGACTCGCCGGAAGTTACCGACGAGGGATTGATGCGCGTCCCCTCCTCGCGCAAGTCAATGGTCTATCGGCTGCCGACGGCGACATTCGACCAATATCGCGGCATCGTGCTCGACCCCATCAAGATCGAATTCAAGAAGGGCTGGGAGCGCGAACATCGCGAGATGAGCGACAGGGACATGGAGAAGTTGCGCGGGGCTCTCGCTACGGCATTCCTCGACGAATTGAAGCGCGAGCTGGTGACTCGCGGCGGGTTCCAGCTCGTGGACGAGCCGGCACGCGACGTGCTGCGTGTCAGCGGACGGCTCTTCGACACGGACGTGACCGCACCCAAGGCAAGTTCCTTGCAGGGGCAGAGGACGTACGTCCGCAATGCCGGCTCGATGCGCGTCGAAGTCGAATTGCGGGATTCGCAGAGTGGCCTGCTGATCGGCCGCATCGTCAGCCAGGAAAAGGCGCCGGACCGGCACGATGACTTGTTGAACGACTACAGGAGATTCAGGCTGCCCAGGACGTCGCAGCCGCCGAACAGCATGGTTGCCAACATCGCCGACTTCAGCCTCGGCTTCGCGAACAGCGCGCGCTACACGCACGAAGCGATCAGCGTCGCTCGCGCCGCGAAGCGTGAAGAGCAGTCGCGCATCAAGTCGGAAAATTGACCGCCGGCGCGCCCGCGGCAGCTCGAAACCTCTTCATCTGGGCGCCTCGACCGCGTAGCCGCGCGCCCGCAGCCGCGTCAGATAGCCGCCGTCGCGGGTGAGCTTGGCGAGCGGCACGATGGCCAGCGTGGTCTCGTTCTGCAGCAACGCCTGCGCCGCCGCGTCCATCCACGAGACGTACAGCCGCTCGCGGATGTCGGCGGGGATGAGCTCGCGGGCCACCTCCGAACCGAGCACCGCCATGGCGCAGGGCACGTAGGGATTCGGCAGCGGCGGCAGGCTGTCGAGCGTCGCCAGATCGGCGGTCGCCCAGGCGTGCGCGCGTCGCGCCTGCGTGACGCCGTCCGACAGCGCCTCGGTCAGGTCCAGCGTGGCTGCGAAGCACTCGGTGTCCGTGAGCGGCTCGCGCGAGAACTCGCGGATCTTCGCCTTCAGGTCGCGCGTGTGGAACTTGAACTCGAGGTTCGGCCTGATGGGCTCGATCCTGCGGCGCCTGGCGATCTTGCCGACGACGCCCCAGACGATGCCGCCTTCGCGCAGGCCGAGATCATCGAAGGCCTCCTTGCGCAGCTTGCTCGCCGCGAAGATCGGGCGCCACTGCTCGACGCCGCGATCGCGTCCCAGGTAACGCTGTTTCTGCACGAGCCAGCGCGCGTACAGGTCGGCCGGCACGTGCTCGCGCAGCGTCGCGCCGTCCGGATTGCGGCGCGCCTTGAGCGCCGCCGGCAGCAACGACAGGCCGCGGAACACGCCGATCTTCTCGTCGGGCTCCATGCGCACGGAAGCGTCCAGCAGGAAGGCTTGCGCACGCTGCGCCACGGACTCGACGTCGCGCGACTTCCATTTCATGCGGCGTGGCAGCGGCGGCGGGTCGCCGACGATCCACAGCACGTGCCGCGGCCCGGATTGCGCGCCGGCCGGTGACGTGATCTTCCACATGCCGGGCCCGGGATACTCGCCGGTCACCACGACTTCCTCGAGGGGTTGCGCATCGCCCGGCTGGGCGCGCGCGCCGGCACCCAGGCCTGCGAGGAGCATCAACCCCGCCACATGCAGCACCACGGCGCGACACATGGCCCGATGGTAGCGCGCCGCCGCCGGCGGCGCGGCCGGGCGGGATGGCCTACTGCAGTTCGACGACCGCGACCGATTTTGGCGGCAGCCGCAACACGAGCTTGCCCGCCGAACGCTTGCCACTGAACGGCGCCGGCTTCACGTTATCGGGCGCATCGGTGGTGTTGTGGGCATCCATGGCCGTGGCGGTGAGCACGCGTCCGGTCGCCGACTTCACCTGCGCACCCGTGACGTCGGCCGTCACCACGGCCTCGCGGTGCGGATCGAGATTCACCAGGCCGAGCTGCAGCTTGCCGCCGGTGTCGCGTGCCGCCGTGACCGTCACGGCCGGCACGCTGTCGGTGCCGAGCGAGTAGTCAGGCGTACGGATTTCCGTCGGC
>DASTHJ010000178.1:0-2419 GCA_035718265.1 Steroidobacteraceae bacterium
CTCAACCAGGAAGACTTCCTGACGCTCATGGTCACGCAGCTCAAGAACCAGGACCCGATGAAGCCGCTGGATCCGGCGCAGTACGTCGGGCAGCTGGCGCAGTTCAGCCAGGTCTCGGGCCTGGCCGACGTCAACAAGCAGATCACGGCGCTCACGAACTCGCTGCGCGGCAACCAGGTGCTGGACGGCGCGAACCTCATCGGCCGCACCGTGATCGCGCCCGGCAATGCCATCTACCTGCCCGAGGCCGACGGCGACCAGCCGCGCGGACCGCAGGGCCTGGTCAACGTGCCCACCGGCGCATCCTCCGTGAAGCTGATCGTCAAGGATTCGAGCGGCGCGCTGGTGAAATCCGTCGCGCTCGACAATCACAAGGGCGCCCAGGCCTTCACCTGGGATGGCACCACGGACAGTGGCGAGGCGGCCGCCGCCGGCGCCTACAAGATCGAAGTCGTCGCCCGCGTGGGCGATGAGAACGTCTCGCTCAACACCAGCGTCGCCGCCAACGTGGGGAGCGTCGCGCTCGATCCCGCCACCGGCGCGCTGCTGCTCGACACGGACTCGCTCGGCGAAGTCGCCATGAGCGACGTCGAACGCGTGCTCTGAAGAATTCCCAAGGAGAATCATCCATGCCGTTTCGCATCGCACTCTCGGGTCTCAATGCCGCGTCGGCCGACCTGAACGTCACCGCCAACAACATCGCCAACACGTCCACGAACGGCTTCAAGGGCTCGCGCACCGAGTTCGCCGACCTGTTCGCCGTGTCGCTGCAGGGCGTCTCCAGCAACTCCAGCGGCAACGGCGTGCGCGTCGCGGCCGTCGCGCAGCAGTTCTCGCAGGGCAACATCGAGTTCACCGACTCGAACCTCGACCTGGCCGTGAGTGGCCAAGGCATGTTCATCCTCTCGGACAATGGCGCGCTCTCGTACACGCGTGCCGGTGCCTACCAGATGAACCGCGATGGCTACGTCGTGAACTCGCAGGGCCAGCGCCTGCAGGTCTATCCGCCGATCGCCGGCGGTGGCTTCAACACCGGCGGCCTCGACGACCTGCGGTTGCTGACCACCGACTCCGCGCCGCAGTCCACGGCGAACGTCGAATACGTGCTCCACCTGCCGGCCAGCGCCGCGCCGCCGCCGGTCGCCACGTTCGATCCCACCGATCCGAACTCCTTCAACCAGGCGACTTCGCTGACGCTGTTCGATTCGCTCGGCGCGACGCACACCGGCACGATGTATTTCACCAAGACCATCAACGCCAACGAGTGGACCGCGCGCATGTACATCGACGGCCAGCCCGTCGGCGTGGACGGCACGCCGACCACGCTGCAGTACACGCCGACCGGACTGTTGCAGGCGCCCGCGGGCGGCCAGCTCGCGTTCCCGGCCTTCAACACCACCACCGGCTCCGCGCCGATGCAGGTCACGGTCGACATCTCGCGCTCGACGCAGTTCGGCGGCAATTTCGCCGTGAACTCGGTCTCGCAGGATGGCTACACCACCGGTCGCCTGATCGGCATCGACATCAGCGACACCGGCGTGGTCAACGCGCGCTTCACCAACGGCAACTCGCAGCCGCTCGGCCAGATCGCGATCGCGAACTTCGCGAACCCGCAGGGCCTGCAGCAGCTCGGCAACACGCAGTGGGCCGAGACGTTCGCCTCGGGCCAGGCGCTGCGCGGCCAGGCGGGCAACTCCGGCTTCGGCCTGTTGCAGTCGGGTGCGCTGGAAGGCGCCAACGTCGACATCACCGAGCAGCTCGTGCAGATGATCACCGCGCAGCGCAACTTCCAGGCGAACGCGCAGATGATCTCCACCGCCGACTCCATCACGCAGACCATCATCAACATGCGTTGATGAACGGGCCGGGAAGCAGGTAGCCAGACATGGACAGAATGCTCTACGTGGCGATGACGGGCGCGAAGGAGACCCTGCGCGCGCAGACCGTCAACAACCACAACCTCGCCAATGTGAGCACCACCGGCTTCCGCGCCGATCTCGCGGCGTTCCAGAGCCGCGCGGTCGACGGCAGTGGTTTCGCCTCGCGCGTCTACGCGACCAATGCCAGCATCGGCTGGGACAACACCTCCGGCGCGCTGCTCAGCACCGGCCGCGACCTCGACATCGCGGTCAATGGTCCGGGCTGGATCGCGGTGCAGGGACCGGACGGCCGCGAGGCTTATACACGCGCCGGCGATCTCAAGGTCGATCCGACCGGCCAGCTCATGACGGCCACGGGCCGCCCGGTGCTCGGCGACGGCGGCCCGATCAACGTGCCACCGTACACGTCCATCTTCTTCGCGCGCGATGGCTCCATCAGCATCGTGGCGCAGGGCCAGACGCCCGACACCACCTCCACCGTCGGCCGCATCAAGCTCGTGAATCCGCCCGAGGCGGACCTCGAGCGCGGCGACGACGGC
>DASTHJ010000179.1:0-4888 GCA_035718265.1 Steroidobacteraceae bacterium
CGGTCTTCCTCGAGCTCGCGCTGCACCAGCAGCGTGGCCGTGTCGGCCTCGATGCTGCCGGTGGCGGCGGTATCGATCAGGGTATCGACGGCCCGGGCATAGGCCACGCCCGCCTGGCTGAGCGCACCGAAGTGGTCGAGCCTCGCGGTCGTGGTGCAACCGGTCGAGCCGGCGCCCACCAGGCACAGCCACAGCAATGCGAATCCGGTTTTGAGCAGCTTGGCAGGCATGCCGATGTTCCGTCTGTCGGGTGAGTATGGCTTGTTAGGGTAACGGATAGGTTATGGCCCGATCGAGCCCGCTGCCGCGTCCCGGCAGGTGCCGGGCCTCGGGCCGCCAAGGATGCCTCCCCGCGGAAATGCGCCGACGCGCGCGTATCGAGGAGATGTCGCGCCGCGGCGACGGCCTCACAACCCGCGGAGGACGAGGCTGAAGGGTCATGTGTGCTTGTCCTACGGAGCGGGAGATTGTCGGGCCCGTATCGTGGCCCTAACAACGGTTCTCACGGAACCGAAGCAAGGAGATACGTGATGAAGGCATACCGGATATTGCTGCCGCTCGCGGCGGCACTGGCGATCATGGGCTGCGAGAGCCGTGGCGCTGCGGAGATGAAGGTGAGCCAGGCCGAGGCGGCGGTGGAGCGCGTGCGTGCGGATGCGACCACGGCGGCGCCCGAGGAACTGAAGACCGTCGAGGGCACGCTGGCGCAGATGAAGCAGAACCTGCAGGCACACGAGTACGAGGCCGTGAAGACCGAGGTGCCGACGTTCAACGAACAATTCCGGGCGCTCGAGGCCGCGATCGCCGAAGGCCAGACCCGTCAGGCGGCGACCATCCAGGAGTGGAGCACCCTGCATGCGGAAGTGCCGGCGACCGTCGAGGCGGTGCAGGCCAAGGTAGATAGTCTCAAGCCGAACGCGCTGCCCAAGGGCGTGACCCGCGAGCAGCTCGAGACCGCGAAGAAGGACCTCGAGACTGCGAAGGCGACCTGGGACGAAGCCAACAAGGCTGCCGAAGCCGGCCGCCCCGATGAGGCCGCCGAAAAGGGCCGCACCGTCCAGGCCAAGCTCAACGAGATCAAGAGCGCGCTCGGCATGAACGAACAGCTCGCCAGCACCGCCCCCTGAAAAATGGGGACAGTCCCCATTTGCCAGGAAACGGGGACGGACCTGCGGCCAGGTGCGTCCCCGTTTGCCAGGAAACGGGGAATGTCCCCATTTCCTATCTCCGGCGCAGCAGCCAGCCGATGAGCAGCGCCACCAGGACGAGGATGGCGATCAGCCACAGCCATTTCTTCGGACCACCGTCATCGGTGAACGTGGGCCGCACTTCCGCCGACGGCTGGAGCATGTCGACGTAGACCTTGGCGCCGTCGTCGCCGAGCACGGCGACGTCCAGCGTGCAGGCGTCGAGCAGGGTTTCTCCCTTGACGCCGGCCGCGACGCACACGGCGCGCGTGCGGTCGTAGGTCGCGCGCTCCAGGTCGCGCGCGAAGAACGGCCGCGCCGGATTGCCGATCACCTTGGGCGCACCGCCGCAGACATTCAGCAGCGAGTCCTTTTCGGACACGCGCCAGCTGTCGCCCATGCGGTACAGCGCCTCGAAGGTGAACGGATTGCCGATCGGCCGGCCCTCGCGGCCGGCGATCTGCCGCACATCGTCACGAAAGTTCGCCAGCAGACCGACGACATTCGCCGGCCAGTGCCCGAGCCCGACGTTCACATCGATCCAGGTCGCATTGACCGTCGCGCGGATCGAATCGCCGTCCGCCCCGATGACCGTGTAGACATTGCCCCGGCGCCAGATCGTCGTGCCCTCCGGCGTCAGCAGGTTGGCGCCGTCGGCCAGCGCCTGGTTCACGCCATTGACGTTGAGCCCCGACTCGAGGCACACCGCCACCTTGTCCTTGCCCATCTGCGTCGCGATGGCGCGGTTGACCGAGGCGTCCGGCCAGGTCGGCGCGCCCGACACCTGCCGCGCCTGCACCACGAAATCCCGATCGGTCTGCGCCAGCAGGAAATCACCCGACGCCTGGAAGTCGTAGAACAGTCCGCCGAAGGTGCGCAGGTGCGTGTCGCCGACGGTCACCGCCGCCGCGCACCCCAGCAGGCCACCCGCGGTGCTCTGCCGGAAGATCACGGCCGGCCCCGGCTGCGACTGCCCCGGCGCGCTCGGACCGAAATTCAGGTTGTTGGTCTCACCCGTGGTGCCACCCGCCTGGCAACCCGGCGGCTGCGAGCCGCCGTAGAAGATGCGCGTGCGCAGCGTCATGTCCGCGCCGGCGTTGAAGTTCGCCTGGCCGCTGCTGCCGTCGCCGACGATGTTGAACTCGGCCTGCGTCCAGTTGCCGGCGGCGCCGACCGCGTTGTCACCGGCAACCGTCCACACCGTGCCGCCGTCCGCGAACGTGACGCGGTCCGATGTCGCCGTCACCGCACCGGTGAGCGCCATGTTCGCGAGATTGGTGATCGGCTGATTGGTGGTCGAGACCGCACCCGCCGAGTTGTTCTTGTAGCAATAGTTGATGCCGCCGATCGAATACGAGATCCAGCTCTGCCCCGAGGGGCACGGATTGCCGAACCGGATGAGCCAGTACTGGATGAAGGCCCGGTGACTGACGTTGTTGTTCTCGAACACGAACTGTTCCCAGACCCGACAGTCCGCCGGCACGGAAGCGCCGGCGCAGATCGTGGCGTTGGTCATGAAGTTGGTATTGATCTGCAACGTGTACGCATTCGCCACGGCCGAGCCGGTGTTGTTCACGAGCCCGCTTTCGCTGGTGACGTTCACGAGGTTCTCGAACGTGCCGATCGCGGTGGCAATCGAGCCGCTCGGCGCCACGGCCATGATGTCGTCGCCATTGCCCACGGTGAGCGGCACCGGGCCGGACCGCGGCACCATCGGATAGTCGGGCCCCGCGACGCAGGCCACTTCGCGCCAATCGCGGTTCGGGAATGAAGACGTGAAGCAACCCTTGCGCGGCACCGGCGCCTGCGCCATGGCGATGCGGTACTCCTCCCACTGGCGGCGCAGCTCGGGCGACGGCGGCCGACCGTCCGAGGGCGGCGTCGTGGCCTGTGCCTGGGCGTGCGGCACGGAACAGACGGAGAGCAGCAGGCTGGTCGCGATGGCGACAGCCACTCGGGTCGCGACGCGCAAACCGGCGCGGGTATTCATGGAGTCCTCCCTGGCATGGTGCTTCGACGCACGGCACGCTGCGCGCGCCGCGCGCGCCTAACCAGTGGAGCCGGGCGACTGTTCGTCAGAATTGCGACGCGTTGCCTGACCTGGCCGTTTGGAGCTCCGGATGTAATTCATCCGTAAGTGCGGGGGTGCCTACACGCCGGTACGGCAATCTCCGATCACCACGCCCGTCCCGCGGCACGAGGATGGGACCCAGGAGGTGGCCCATGCCCAAACCCAAACCGGTTGATATCGACGCGTTGCTCGACGACGAGGGCAACGAAATCCCCAAGGGACGCGACATCCGCTCGCTCGGGCCCAGCGACAGCTCCGACACGGGCGCCGACATGGTCGGCGTCGGCGGCACCGACAGCACCACGGATCGCCACGGCACCGGCGAACGCGCCAGCGTGGAGAACGAGATCGGCGAGGAGACCGACACCGACATCGGCGCGGTTGGCATCGTCGACGCCGAGGATGCCGGGCTCGGCGGCGGCCTCGACCAGGCCGAGGAAGCGCAGATCGGCGTCACCGACGAGCAGATCGAGCAGGCGGTTCGCGATCGCCTGCGGCTCGAGCGCTAGCGAATTTTCGCGCATCCCGCCGGCGCCGGCGCCGGCGGGTGCCCGCCCACATGCCGAGCGCCACCAGGCACCACGTGAAGAACAGCCCCGACATGCTGCCGACCGCGAGATAGAAGAGCTGCGCGTCGTAGCGCGAATGCGCGTACGGCAGCCACTCGAGGAATCCCGCGAGCAGCGTTGCCGCCAGCAGCAGCCAGTTGATGCGGATGCGCGCCCGGTCGGTGATGCGGTACGGCCGGATGCGCGAGCGCGCCGGCTGGCGCTGCAGATGGCGCAGCCAGAAGCCCAGGATCACGAGGCCCGCCACCGAGCTCAGGAAATGCAGCAGGTGATACACCGGCAGCCACGACATGCCGGGCGTGCGCGCCATCAGCGCCGGAATGAAATCCGCCACCACGGTATCGCGATGCGTGAACGCATCCCATACCAGGTGCGTCGCCGCGCCGAGCACGATGGCGATCGACGCCCGCACCAGCAGCCACGCCGAGATCGGCTCCGTCTGCACGAAGCGCGTGTGCCAGCGGTCGGGCAGCAGCGTGATCGTGGTCTTCTCGAGAAAGGCCACGTAGAACAGCCACACCAGCATTCCCGCCGGCCAGCAGAAGATGACGAGGCCCGGGACGCTGTGCGTCAGCGCGCGGCTCGCTTCATAGCTGAACACGTAGCCGAAATCCGGCGACATGCTGCCGACCATCAACGCCGACAGCGGCAGCGCGCGCCGGCTCCAGCGGTGCAGCGGCAGGACGGCGGCGGCATGCGAAACGGTGAACGGCACGAATCGATGCTGCCGCGAATCGCGCGGGCTCGCTGTCGGACAGCCGGCAGGACAACCGCGCCGGCGCCTAGCACCAGGCGCCGCGCGCGATGTCCGCCGCCGTCGGTCGCAGGCGGGCCGGGGCCGCCCAGTTCACGCCGGCGATCCCGCGATCGAGCTGCCGCGCAGTGGCGCGCAGCGGCCGCATCAGCCAGCGATCATGGTGCGCCTGTCCGGTGCGGCCGAGCGGCGCATCGAGCGCGCGGAAGCCGCGGCGCTCGTAGAAGTCCAGTGCGTCCCGCATCGACGCAAGGGTCTCGACATAGCAGCGCACGTACAGGAATTGGCGCGCCGCCTTGACGCATTG
>DASTHJ010000180.1:0-12514 GCA_035718265.1 Steroidobacteraceae bacterium
TCCGCCTGGCCCTGCTCGTCGAAGGCCATGACCACCACGGCCGCGCCGTAGTTCAGGCACTTGCGCGCGTGCTCGAGGAAGGCCGCCTCGCCTTCCTTGAGCGAGATGGAATTCACGACGCCCTTGCCCTGGATGCACTTCAGGCCCGCTTCGATGACCGTCCACTTCGACGAATCGATCATGACCGGCACGCGCGAGATGTCCGGCTCGGCGGCGATGAGGTTCAGGAACTTCACCATCGCGGCTTCCGAGTCCAGCATGCCCTCGTCCATGTTGACGTCGATGAGCTGCGCGCCGTCGGTCACCTGTTGTCTGGCGATGCTCAACGCCTGCGGATAGTCGTTGGCCTCGATGAGCTTGCGGAACCTGGCCGAGCCCGTGACGTTGGTGCGCTCGCCGACGTTCACGAAACGGATGTCGTCGGTGAGGTTGAAGGCTTCGAGGCCCGAGAGCTTGAGGCGCGCCTCGTGTTCCTTCGGCCTGCGCACCGGTTCGCAGCGCACGCGCTCGGCAATGGCGCGGATGTGCGCCGGCGTCGTGCCGCAGCAGCCGCCGACCAGGTTCAGGTGGCCGTGATGCGCGAGCTCGCCGAGCACCGTCGCGGTGTCTTCCGGCGCTTCGTCGTACTCGCCGAAGGCATTCGGAAGACCGGCGTTGGGATACACACCGACGTGCGTGTCCGCGAGACGCGAGAGCTCCTCGACGTACGGCCGCAATTGTTTGACGCCGAGCGCGCAATTCAGCGAGATCGTGATGGGTCGCGCGTGCCGCACCGACGCCCAGAAGGCTTCCACCGTCTGGCCCGAGAGCGTGCGCCCCGAGGCATCGGTAATGGTGCCGGAGATGATGATGGGTAGGTCCACGCCCGCCTCGTCCAGCGCCGCGCGCACCGCGTAGATGGCCGCCTTGGCGTTCAGCGTGTCGAAGATGGTTTCGATCAGGATGGCGTCGGCGCCCCCCGCGATCAGCGCGCGCGTGGCTTCGCCATAGGTCGCCGCGAGATCGTCGAAGGACACGGCGCGAAAACCGGGATCGTTGACGTCCGGCGAGATCGACGCCGTGCGATTGGTCGGCCCCAGCGCGCCGGCGACGAACACCGGGCGGCCGAGCTTCGCGGCCTGCTCGTCGGCCACGCGCCGCGCCAGCGCCGCGGCCTCGCGATTCAGCTCGAACACCAGCGACTCCAGGCCGTAATCGGCCAGCGCGATCGAGGTGGCATTGAAAGTATTCGTGCTGACGATGTCCGCGCCGGCCTCGATGAAGTCGCGGTGGATGTCCGCGATGAGCTGCGGCCTGGTAATCACCAGCAGGTCGTTGCAGCCCTTGAGGTCGCGCGCCCAGTCGGCGAAACGCTCGCCGCGATAGGCGGCCTCGTCCAGCTTGCGCTGCTGGATCATCGTGCCCATGGCGCCGTCGAGCACCACGATGCGCTCGGCGAAAAGACTGCGCAGCGACTGCGCGCGCTCGGCCTGGCCCTGCATCTCAGGCGCTCGCCAGCTTGCGTTCCGCGCGCGGCCGCACGCCCAAGGCGTGGCAGATCGCGTAGGTCAGCTCGGAACGGTTCAGCGTGTAGAAGTGGAACTGGTCGACGCCGTGGCGCTGCAGCGTGTGCACCTGCTCGATGGCCACGGCGGCCGAGATCAGCTTGCGCGTCTCGGGATTGTCGTCCAGCCCGTCGAAGCGATGCTCCAGCCACTCGGGGATGGTCGCGCCGCAGCGCTTCGCGAATTTCGTGATCTGCGGGAAACGCGTGATCGGCAGGATGCCCGGCACGATCGGCGCGTCGATGCCGCGCGCCGCGCAATGATCGCGGAAGCGCAGGAACAGGTCCGTGTCGTAGAAGAACTGCGTGATGGCGCGCGAGGCGCCCGCGTCGATCTTGCGCTTGAGGTTGTCGAGATCGAACTCCTTGCTCGGCGCCTCGGGATGGCCCTCCGGATATGCGGCGACCGAGATCTCGAAGTCGCCGACGGTCCTGAGACCCGCCACCAGATCGGCCGCAAACGCGAAACCGTCGGCGCGCGGTTCGTACTTCGTGGAGCCGGCCGGCGGATCGCCGCGCAGCGCGACGATGTGGCGGATGCCCTGGTCCCAGTAGCGGCGCGCGATGTCGAGCACTTCGCCGCGGCTCGCGCCCACGCAGGTGAGGTGCGGCACGCAGTCGAGCGAGTGCTCCTTCTGCAGCCGCGACACCACGTTGTGCGTGCGCTCGCGGGTCGAGCCGTCCGCGCCATAGGTCACCGATACGAACCGCGGATTCAGTGGTTCGAGGTAGCGGATCGAGTCCCAGAGGGTCTTCTCCATGGCCTCGTCGCCAGGCGGGAAGAACTCGAAGGACACGGACACGGGACGGTGGCGGCTCATGAAATTCCTGATACCAGTCATATGGTTAAGTGATCCGTAGCCTAACGCACTAGACAGAGAGCGTTTTTGCCAATTGTTGACTATTCGCCCGTGTCTTTTAGCATGTTTGAACCAAAATACCGGAATCCCTGAGTCATGGCAGCCGAAAAGCTCGACAAACTCGACGCCAAGATCATGCAGATCCTCTCGCAGGACGGGCGCATCAGCTGGCGCGACCTGGCCGAGCGCATCGGCCTGTCCCTGACCCCGACCCTGCGCCGCATCCGGCGGCTCGAATCCGAGGGCTACATCACCGGCTACAGCGCGCAGTTCGACGAGCAGAAGCTCGGCTTCGGCATCACCATGTACGTGTGGGTGTCGCTGGAACGGCAGGTCGAGGAGACGCTGAAAGTCTTCGAGCGCCGCATCGCCGACGTGCCGGAAGTCATGAGCTGTTACCTGATGACCGGCGAAGCGGACTACGTGCTGCGCATCGTCGTGCCCGACCTGCCCAGCTACCAGCGGTTCATGCTCGACGTGCTGACGCGCATTCCGGGCGTGTCACGCATCCAGTCGGGTCTCGCCATCAAGCCGGTGTTCCAGCGCGCGGCACCGCCGATTCCGAAGTGAGCGACGCAGCGGGTGCGACCCCCGATCGGCGTGGGGATACAATCTCGCCCATGGAACAGGTGCCGCAACCCGAGATTTCTTCCCACGACGCGACGCTCATCGACTGGTTCCTTTCGCTCACGCCGGCGCAGCGCCTGGCCGAACTCGAATCGCGGGTGACTTTCATCAATTCCGCGCTGCCTCATGCCGACGCAAAGCTTTCGCAGAATCCTCGAGACCCTTGAACAACACGGCGTCGAGTACGTCGTAGTTGGTGGCGTCGCGGCAGTGCTCCAGGGTGCGCCGGTCACGACTTTCGATCTCGATGCGCTGATCAGGATCGATCCACAGAACGTGGATCGCATCGCTGGCGCACTGGCAGCGATCGATGCGAGATATCGCGAACACGCCGGCCTGCGCCCGTCGCGCGAAGACCTGGCCGCTGGCGGCCATTTGCTGCTGATGACGGACAGCGGACCTTTCGACGTGCTCGGCTTCATCGGCGACGGCAAACGCTACGATGACATCCTGAGCTCAACGGTCACCATCGACGCGGGCGGGCTGACCATCAAGGTGCTGTCGCTCGCGGCCCTCGTGGAGGAAAAGAAGGCGCTCGGCCGGGACAAGGACCTGGCCGTCGTGAAGCTGCTCGAAGCCGTGCTGGCGCGCCAGAATCAGAAGCGGTGAGCGCAGGTGCATGCGTCACCCTGTCTCGACACCCCGCCTTCTCGCCCCCGGGCTGATCAGTTCTCGAACCGGTAGCTGAACTTCACGAAGAACTGCTCGTCGTCGCGCAAGCTGAAGCTGTCGCGCACCAGGCCGCCCGTGTCTCCGGAGTTCTGCTCGAACTGGTAGCCGCCACGCGCATAGACGACGTATAGATAGGACAGCGGCTTGAATTCGTAGCGGTAGCGCAGCTGCACGCCGAGGTTCTGCACGCTGAAATCGTCCACGGGCTCGTCGCTGGCCAGCGCCTTGCCGTCGACCACGCGATACGCCTGCTGCAGGTCGGCGCTCAGCGCGATGGACTGCAGTTTCAGCCGCAGCTCGTGGCGGTTGCTCATGATCCACTCGAAGCCCAGGTCGAAATTGGTCTGGTGCTCGCGATAGCTGCCGATGAGGTTCTCGCGGTCCCAGATCAGCCAGTCGGGCGTGAAGTCGTGCAGCACGCCGGCGTACACGTTGAACTCGTCGCTGATGAAGTACTTGGGCTCGAAGTGGATGGTGTAGCCGACCTTGTCGTTGCCCGAGAGCCCGCCGCTGAACAGGTTCAGTTCGAACTCCCAGGCCCAGTGGCCGGTGCGCGGCCGCTGGAAGTCGAAGTAGCTGTTGAAATTGGGGGGCACCCACAGGTTGCCGTTGCCGCGCGTCAGCAGGTCGTCGTAACCGGCGCTGTTGACGTTGATCTGGCCGTACTCGTAGCTGCCGTTGCGCAGCTCGCTCTCGCGGCTGATGCGGAACTGGTGATTCAGCAGGTCGCCCTGGTCGTTGGTGACCGAGCTGACCCGCCAGCGCCAGTCCTTGGATGCATAGCGCGATGCCTTCGGCAGCTCGGTGAACCGCTTGTTCACCTGGTAGTGCGTGTAATTCAGGTTGTTCCGCTGCAGGAAACCGGCGTCGTTGATCTCCAGCTCGCCGCCGAAGTGCATGGCCATGTACTGCTGGCGCCAGCCGTGGTCCATCTCGTAGTCGGCCCATACCGTGGCGCCGTAGTCGCGGCTGTCGTCGTCGACGCCATCGTCCCGGTCCCGGATGTCACTGCCGAACAGGCGCGTGCGCACGTTCCAGCGCGCGGTCGGGCGCCAGTTGTGGTCCAGGCCGACCACGGTGGCCTGGCGCTCGAGAAACGGCCGGTCCACCCACGTGGCCATGAAACCGAGGTTCTGCTTGCTGAAATCGCGCACCAGGCGCGCGGCGGCAAAGCTGCGGCCGACGGCCTCGGCCTCGTCGGCGGCGAACAGGCCGTACTTGACGTTGCCGAGACTGCCATTGAGCTTCAGCGCCGCCGTGATGTCGCCGGCGCCGACGCCGTCGTCCGCGGGCCCGCCGACGCGCCGCGTGTACAGCAGCTGGCTGAAATCCGAGGGCGTGGTGTATTCGAAGATGCCCTGGTTCTCGGTGAAGAACGGGCGCTTGTCGCTGATGAAGGTCTCGGTGGCACTGAAATTGACCACCAGGTCGTCGCTCTCCACCTGGCCGAAGTCGGGATTCACCGTGGCCGAGAGCTGGAACTGGCCGTTCGGCTTCCAGAAGAGGTCCGCGCCGGCCTCACCGTCGCTCGAGCTGCCGACGTTGTCGTACAGGCCGGAGACATACGGCGTGATGGCGAGCAGCGACTGGTTGTAGTTGGCCACCTCGATGCGCGCGAAATCGGACAGGAAGCGCGGGCGCATGAAGCTGGCGAGCGGCCAGCCGGAGCGCTCGCCGGTGGAGCCTATGATCCGGTCCAGGTAGATGGCGAGCGTGCGCTGCGCGCCGGCCTGGCGCATCGGCGCGAGATGCCAGGGCAGCAGCACCTCGACCGTCCATTCGTCGTCATTGGCGGCGACGGCGTGCTGCCAGTTGCCGTCCCAGTCGTCGTTGAACTGGTTTTCGTTGGTGATGATGGAGTCGGAGATGCCGTCGGTGCAGCTCACCGTGAAGTCGTAGCCGGTGCGGTTGTCGCCGTCGAAGTCGATCATGACGTTGATGCGATCGACCTGCGCCTCGAAGTCGCGCTGCAGGCGCTGCAAGGTGCGCGGCACCGACGGTGGCTGCAGATTGCGGAACGCCACCGCCAGCCCTTCCGGCGTCGCCAGGATCCAGGCCTCGGTGGCGAGCGAGGCGGGCTCGCCGTTGAGCGGTTGCACCTTGCGGAAATCGGTGACGTGCTGGGCGTCCTGCCACTCCTGCGCGTCGATGCGACCGTCGATCTGCACGGCACCCGCCGGGCAAATCATGGCGGCAAACACCGTCGCGCCGAACCATCGGCCAATCACTCTGCCCACCTGCATCCTCCCGGGCGTCTCTGCGCCGCATCCTTCAGACGGACGAGCACGGCGCAGGGTTGCTATGGACCCTGGAAAAAAACCCAGCCCCGGACTCTTGACATCTTCCGTCTGCCCGAAGGGGGATCCCCGCCATGCCCGCGGCGCGCGGTTGAGCGAACCGGGCAGCGAACGCCAGTTTCCCGCCCGAGCTCGCCGGTTCGTCACCGCCCAGCCTGGCCTGTCGGAGTGATCCGACATTGCCTAACTAAAATGTGAGACTCCACTGATATCGCGGTGGACCATATCTTGCGTCAATACGCCGCACGACGTCCGACAGATGCGTTGGCGGTACATCCCCCTAATCGCAAGCAGATTGGCGCATGGCCACGCACAATTTCGAAACGTCGGAAATCGACAAGGCACCCACCGGAATAGCTGGTCTCGATGAAATCACCTTCGGCGGTCTTCCCGCGGGAAGACCCACGCTCGTATCCGGCGGTCCGGGATCCGGCAAGACGCTGCTCGGCGTCAGCTTTCTCGTGAACGGCGCGCAGTCATTCGGCGAGCCGGGCGTGCTGCTCAGCTTCGAGGAAAACGCCGACGAACTGGCTCAGGACGTGCGCTCGCTGGGCTACGACCTGCCCGGCCTCGTCGAGCAGAAAAGGCTGCTCATCGACTACGTGCACGTGGATCGCAGCGAGATCGAGGAGACCGGCGAATACGATCTCGAGGGGCTGTTCGTGCGCCTGGAACACGCGATCCGGCAGGTGGGCGCCAGGCGCGTGATGCTCGACACGATCGAGACGCTGTTCGGTGGCCTCAAGGACGAGGGCATCCTGCGCGCCGAGCTGCGCCGCCTGTTCCGCTGGCTGCGCGACCGCAAGATCACCACGGTGGTCACGGCGGAGCGCGGCGAGCGCCTGTTCACCCGCCAGGGGCTCGAGGAATACATCACCGACGCGGTGATCGCGCTCGACCACCGGGTGCACGAACAGATCTCCACGCGGCGCATCCGCGTGGTCAAGTATCGCGGCTCGACGCACGGCACCAACGAGTACCCCTTCCTGATCGATCGGGCGGGACTGCAGGTGCTGCCGGTGACTTCGCTGCGGCTCGAGCACGCGGCGCCCGAGGAACGGGTGTCGAGCGGCCGGCCGGCGCTCGACGGCATGCTGGGCGGCCAGGGCTATTACCGGGGCAGCACGGTGCTGGTGTCCGGCACCGCCGGCACCGGCAAGACCACGCTGGCTGCGCACTTCATCGATGCGGCCTGCCGGCGCGGCGAGCGGTGCCTGTACTTCCTGTTCGAGGAATCGCCGCAGCAGATGATGCGCAACATGCGCGCGGCGGGCATCGACGTGGCGCCGTGGGTGGCCAGGGGACTGCTGGAATTCCATGCCGACCGTCCGAGCCGGCACGGCCTGGAGACCCACCTGTTGACCATGCACCGGGCGGTGCGCGAGTTCGATCCGGCCGTCGTGGTCGTGGACCCGATCACCAACCTGCTGGCGGTCGGGACTTCGATCGACGTGCGCGCGATGCTGACGCGCGTCATCGACCTGCTGAAGTCGCGCGGCATCACCGCGCTGTTCACCAGCCTGACCTCGCCCGGGCATTCGCTGGAGCACACCGAGACGCTGATTTCGTCGCTGATGGATACCTGGATCCTGGTCGGGACCGAGCTTCGGGGCAGTCACCGCATTCGCCAGCTGTACGTGCTCAAGTCGCGTGGCATGCCGCATTCCGACGAGGTGCGGGAATTCCGCTTCACGTCGCATGGCATCGACCTCGAACCCACGCACGGCAATGGATCCACGCCGCCACGGGCCCGGAGAAGCCCCGGTGCCAATGGCCGTGCCCGCGCAGCCGCGCAACGGAGTCGGTGAAATGCCGGCCGAGAAGTTCGAGCTGCGCCTGTACGTCGCGGGCCGGACCCCGAAGGCGGTGCGCGCCTTCGCCAACCTTCGCAGGATCTGCGACGAGCACCTCTCGGGGCGCTATTCCATCGAGGTCGTGGACCTGGTCGAGAACCCGGCCCTGGGCCGCGGCGACCAGATTCTCGCGTTGCCGACGCTGGTGCGCCGGCTGCCGACGCCGATCAAGAAGATCATCGGCGACCTGTCCAACACCGAGCGCGTGCTCGTGGGTCTGGACCTGCGGCCGCGCCGGGCCAGCGCGTGAACGCCCAGGACTTCATCGATGCCGCCGGGAAGCTCGAAGACCCTCGATACGTGCTGCGGCTGTTCGTGACGGGCATGACGCCACGCTCGACGCGCGCCATTCGCGCGGTCCGCGCGCTGTGCGAGCGGCGGCTGGGCGATCGCTTCGACCTGGAGATCGTCGACGTGTACCAGCAGCCCGCCATGATCCAGGACGAGCAGATCGTGGCCACGCCGACGCTGGTCAAGTACGAACCGGCGCCGTTGCGCCGGATCATCGGCGACATGACGGATACGCGCCGGCTGTGTTCCGGGCTCGGCCTGCCCTGCGAGGAGGCAAATTGAACGTCGACGCGATGGGCGTCGAAGAACTGCGCCAGCGGCTGCTCGAGGCCGAGGACAACCTGCAGGCCATCCAGCGCGGCGAGATCGACGCGCTGCTGCTTGCCGACGAGCAGGGCGCGCGCCGCGTGTACACGCTGAAGAGCGCCGACGCCCCCTACCGCGCGCTGGTCGAACGCATGCAGGAAGGCGCCGCCACGCTGACGCTCACCGGCGAGATCGTGTACTGCAACCAGCGCTTCGCGGATCTGGTGCAGCGGCCTCTGGGCCAGGTGTTCGGCGCATCGATCGGCGCTTTCCTGCCGAGCGCCGAGGCGCAGATCCTGCGCACGATGCTGGATCACGGCTCGGGCCGCTACGTGACGCGCCTGGTGCTCGACGGGCGCGAGGCCACGGAGGTGCAGGTCACGCTCTCCAGCGTCGTGCTCGACGACGTCGAACACCGCACGCTGATCGTGAGCGACATCAGCTCGCTGGCGCGCGCGCAGCGCGAGAACCGCTCGAAGGACGAATTCCTCGCGATGCTCGCGCACGAGCTGCGCAATCCGCTCGGCGCCATCCAGGGCGCGGTGCACGCGCTCGGCATCATGGGGCACTCCGATCCGATGGCCTTGCGCGCCACCGGCATCATCAAGCGCCAGGTGCTGCACATGGCGCGCCTGGTCGACGACCTGCTCGACGTGGGGCGCGCGGTCACCGGCAAGATCGAGTTGAAGCGCGCGCCGGTGAATCTCGCCGAATGCGTGCAGTCCTCGGTCGCGACGATTGCCTCCGGCAATGCCAACCACGGGCGCGTCGACCTCGTGGCCGAGGCCTGCTGGGTGCATGGCGATGCGGTCCGCCTCGAGCAGATCGTCGGCAACCTGCTGTCGAATGCGCTCAAGTTCTCGCAGGGCGAGCGCGTGGTCAGCGTGTTCGTCGGGCGCGAAGGTGACGATGCGGTCGTGCGGGTCGTGGACGCCGGAGTGGGCATTCCCGCCGAGATGCTGCCGAAGATCTTCGACTTGTTCGTGCAGGCGCACCACACGATCGACCGCTCGCGCGGCGGCCTCGGCATCGGGCTCACGCTGGTCAAGCGGCTGACGGAGCTGCACGGCGGCAGCATCGCGGCCAGCAGCGAAGGCGCAGGTCGCGGCGCCACGTTCACGGTGCGGCTGCCCGCGATCGGGGCGCCGCTCGTCGACGGCGCCGGGTCGGCGCTGGGCAAGGGCGACGGCCGGCGCAGGCCCGAATCGCGGCGCGTGCTGCTGGTGGACGACAACCACGACTCGCGCGAGATGTATCGCGCCGTGCTGCGCGCGCACGGGCACCTGGTGCGCGAGGCTCCCGACGCCGAGAAGGCGCTCGCGCTGATCGGCGAGGAGCCGCTCGACGTCGCGTTCATCGACATCGGCCTGCCCGGCGGCATGGATGGCTACGAGCTGGCGCGCCGGATCCGCAGCCATCCACGGGGCGGCGGCGTGCGCCTGGTGGCGCTCACGGGCTACGGCTTTCCCGAGGACCACCAGCAATCACAGCAGGCGGGCTTCGAGCGGCATCTCGTGAAACCCGTGGATCCCGACACGTTGCACCGCGAGCTGGAGTAGTGGTGTCAGACAGGGATTGTCCCCACCACCACCGCAGAACCCGGAGCCGCCCACAATCCCTGTCTGACACCGCTCCAACCCACTCAGATCTTCGCCAGCGCCTGCTCCAGGTCCGCGACCAGGTCGTCCGCGTTCTCGATGCCGACCGAGATGCGGATCATCGCGTCGGTGATGCCCAGCCGGTCGCGCGTCTCCTTGGGCACGCCGGAGTGCGTGGTCGAGGCCGGGTGCGAGATCAGGGTCTCGGTGCCACCGAGACTCACGGCGAGTTTCATGACCTGCAGCGCATCCAGCATGCGGAACGCCTCGGCCTCGCCGCCGCGAATCGAGAACGAAAACGTCGAGCCGGCGCTCTTGCACTGCCGCGCGAACACCTCGGCGCGCGCATCGCCGGGCTTGAGGTGCCCGAGATAGTTCACGCTGGCCACCTTCGGATGCTGCGCCAGGTAGCCGGCGACGCGGCCGGCATTGTCGGCCGCCGCGCGCATGCGCAGCGCCAGCGTCTCCATGGATCGCATGATCATCCACGAGGAGTTCGGGTCGAGCTGCGTGCCGAGACTGCTGCGCAGGCTGCGCACCGGGGCCATCAGGCTCTTCGGGCCGATGACGCCGCCGGCGACCAGGTCGGAATGTCCACCGACGTACTTGGTCAGCGAATACATCACCAGATCGGCGCCGTGCTCGAGCGGCCGCTGGAACACCGGCCCGAGGAACGTGTTGTCCACCGCGACGGGCGGACGATGCCCCTGCTGTTGCGCGGCGATCCACCCGGACACCTCGCGCCACAGCTTCAGGTCCACGAGACCGTTGGTCGGATTGGCGGGTGTCTCGGTGACCATCAATGCCACCCGGCCACCGCGCGCCCGCGCCTGCTCCACCGCGGATTTTGCGGCGGCCATGACCGCCTCGCGCGAGACCGCGTCCGGCACCGCCACCGCGCCGATGCCGAACGCCGGCAGCGTGCGGTCGATCAGCGTCTCGGTGCCGCCGTACAGCGGCTGGCTCATCAACAGGAAATCGTTGGGCCTGAGGAACGCCCACAGCGTGGTCGAGATGGCGGACATGCCGCTCGAGAATACGGCCGCGCTCTCCCCGCCTTCCCACAACGCCAGCCGGTCCTCGAGCACTTCGAGATTCGGGTTGTTGAAGCGCGAATACACGAGCCCCGCGGACTTGCCCGGCGGCGGCGCCTTGCGGCCCGAGGTGTAATCGAAGAAATCCTTGCCGTCCTGGGCATTGCGGAACACGAACGTCGAGGTCAGGAAGATCGGCGGCTTGAGCGCGCCTTCGGACAATGCCGGGTCGTAGCCGTAGCCCATCATCTGCGTCTCGGGTTGCAACACGCGGTTGCCCACCTTGAGCTTGTGGTAATTGTCGGCGCTCATGCGCGCTCCCTCAAAGTTGGATGATTCCCGATCCTAGCTCGATCACCTCTCCACCGACGAATACTTCGCTGTCGATATCGACTTCCAGGTGCAACTGCGAAGGCCGACCGACCATGTCGCCCTGCGACACCTCGAACGCCAGCGGTGGCCGGCGACCCATCGCGAGGAACCAGCCGCCGAGGTTGGCGCAGGCCGAGCCGGTGGCCGGGTCCTCGAGGATGGCGGCGCCATCCGGAAAGAAGAACCGGCTGACGATCTTCTTCGCGCCGGTGGTCGCGAACACGTAGGCCTGTCCGGCGCCATCGATGCTGCGCAGCTTCTCGAACATCTCCGGCCGCGGGCGCGCGCGCCGCACCGCAGCCTCGCTGGTCAGCGGAATGATGAGTTGCTCGCGGCCGGCCTTCATCCACAGCGGCTGGAAGCCGATGTCACCCGACTCCAGTCCGAGCAGGCGCGCGATCTCGTTCGCCGAGGACTCCACCAGGCGCGAGGTCGAGGGCGCCGCGCGCAGCGTCCAGTGATCGCCGTCCGACGTCACTGCGATGATGCCGGCGCGCATCTCGAGCCCGAGCTGGTTGCCGCCGAGCCCGAGCGCGCGGCACACGTGCGCGGTGCCGAGCGTCGGATGCCCGGCGAACGGCATTTCATAGGTCGGCGTGAAGATGCGCACCAGTGCGGCGGCACGCTTGGAAGGCAGGATGAAAGTGGTCTCGGAGAGATTCATCTGCCGCGCGAGCGCCTGCATGGTGGCCGCATCCAGCTGGCTGCCGTCTTCGACGACGCACAACGGATTGCCCGAGAGCCGCGCGCCCGCGACGGTGAATACGTTGAGGATGCGGTACTTCAGTGCGATGGACATGATCGGCGATCCCGGCAGCTCGAAACCCTTTCCATATATAAGAGTACCGGACCTGGGCAAGGGCCAGTCGGCACGGAATCGTGCGGACGGGGGCGTCTAGAAATCGACCAGCATGCGGAACCCGCCGAACACCATGCGCTTGCTGTCGAACGGCATGGCCTTGGGATCCATCATGTGCGCGAGCCGCGGGTCCTTCATCGCGCGCGCATTCACGCGATCGCGGTCCTTGCGCGAGCGGTACACGATCCACGAGAACCAGACC
>DASTHJ010000181.1:0-7558 GCA_035718265.1 Steroidobacteraceae bacterium
GCCGACGCGACCTGCGACACGCGGCGGACGTTGACGATGATCGAGCGATGGACGCGTGCGAACTCCGCCGGATCGAGACGCTCGAGCAGCGTTTGCATGGTCATGTGCACCAGGTGCCTGGAGCTGGCGGTGTGCAGCTGCACGTAGTTCTCCGCCGCCTGGATCCAGAGCACGTCGTCCATGTTCACGAAGCGCGTCTTGCCGGCGGATCGCACGGCGATGCGCCGCATCGTCTTCGGCGGCGAGGCCAGCGCCTGCAGCAGCGAGACGATGCGCTCGCTGTCGTCGCCACGCCGCTGCAGGTTGGAGCGCGCGCGCTGCAGCGCCTCCGCGAATCGCTCCGCGGACACCGGCTTCAGCAGATAGTCGAGTGCGTGGATCTCGAAGGCCTGGATCGCGAAGCGGTCGTGGGCGGTGACGAAGATCACCTCCGGCATCGCGGCGGCATCCACCTGGCGCACCACCTCGAAGCCGTCCATCTCCGGCATCTGCACGTCGAGGAACACCACGTCGGGCCGCTCGCCGCGGATCAGCGCGACGGCCTCGTGACCATTGCGCGCTTCGAGGATGGCGATCGGCTCGGTCTCGCGCTCGAGCAGTGCACGCAGGCTGGCGCGCGCCATCGGCTCGTCATCCACGATCAAGGCGCGCCAGGCCGCGTCACTGCCGGCGGACTTCATGCGGGCACGCGCTCCATCGTCACGGCCAGGTCATCGTCAGCGATGCGACGCCAGGGCAGGATCATCTCGACCGCGGCACCGGTCTCGTTGCATTCGACGCGCAGCTCTGCCTCCGACCCGTGCAGCTGCTTCAGCCGCTCACGGAGATTGGCGAGGCCCAGGCCGTGCCCGCCGCCGGACTGACGTGCACGAACCCCCACGCCCGTGTCCCGCACGCCGATGTGCAGGCGGCTGCCGACGCGCGCCGCCCGGATGTCGATCGCGCCGCCGCCGACGCGGCAACCGATGCCGTGCCGCACGGCGTTTTCCACGACCGGCTGCAGGCCCATGTGCGGCACGGCCGCATCCAGCAGATCCGGCTCGACTTCGACGCGTACCTGGAGTCGATCGGAGAAGCGCATCTGCTCGATGGCGAGGTACAGCCGCACGAACGTCAGCTCGCGCTCGAGCGTCACTTCCTGCGACTCCATGTCGTCGAGCACCGCGCGCAACAGATCGCTGAACGCCGACAAGGCGCGCTCCGCCTGCCGGACTTCACCGGTGCGCACCATGCCCATGATGGCGTTCAGCGTGTTGAACAGGAAGTGCGGCTGCAGCTGCATCTTCAGGGCCCCCAGCTGCGCGCGCGTGACCTGCTCGCGCAGCTCCGCGGCGTTCAACTCCAGGCGCAACGCGGCCGCCGCGCGTTCCTGGAATTTCTCGTGATAGCGCACGGCCGCCTGCAGCACCAGGATGAACCAGTAGGCGATCAGTGCCTGGTGCAGGCCGAAGATCAGCAGCACCTGGAAGGTGTAGCCCACGTCCTGCGTCCACGCGTAGGCCGGGCCCCAGCCCGCGCTCAGCTGCGAGTAAGCCACCGCCTCGAGTCCGGTCCTCGCGACGCCGAAGCACAGGCTCAGGAGTACGTGAATCGCGATGCGCCGCGCCCACACGCGTTTTTCCAGCGGCAACCGCGCGCCGAGCCACAGGATCACCAGCGTGAGCGCCGCGGACAGCACCGCACGCAACGACCAGAAGCCGACCTCCATCCACAGCGACGGGACGTCGTAGAAGATCCTGCGGATGACGTCCTGACCGACGAACATCAGGCCGACGAACGCCCAGAAGCCGAGCCAGAGGGCGAAAGTCCGCAGGATCTGCAGACACGGCGCACGCCGCCGCGGTCCATTCGGGTCGAAGACGAGGAACGCCTCCTGCGCGAGCGGATTCAAGCGCCCACCGCCGAAGGCGCGCGGCATCGGAGCGCGAAGCGAATGAATTCTGCTGACATGACCGATGAGCTCGCCGCAATTCCGCTTCGATCCTACTCCGCGGGAACCCGCCGCACCAGTTGCCGGCGGACGCTGCAGCATTCCTCCGGCGGGTAGATAGAGCATGGACGTGGTGCGCGCGGCTCCCCGTGACACGCGACCGCCGATTTTCATCCCTCGAATATCGGACTTCACCCGGCGGAAATGTCGCTTCATCCAATCGCCGTTGCCGCAGCCGGCGTGCCGCGGGAAGAATCCGGCCCCGTCGCGGCCCGGCCGCGACGCCAATGCGCCGCATCTTCCAGGAGAGTTACGTGAGAACCATGAACCAATCATTCCTCGGGCGGAGCGCGTGTCTGTTGATCGCGGGCCTGCTGCTGCAGGGCTGCAAGCTCGACACGATGCCCGACAACTTCACGTTCGCCACCCAGACGAAGGTGGCGCCCGACACGCTGGTCGAATCGGAGGCCGTGACGATCTCGGGGATCACCATTCCGGTGAAGCTGTCGATCAGCGGCGGCGAATATTCGATCGAAGGGCATGCCTACCGCAGCGGCCCCGGCGTGATCAGGAACAATCAGAGCATCCGGGTCCGTGTGCGTTCATCCGCCGAGTCCTCGGGTGAGGTTTCGGCGACGCTCACGGTCGGCGGAGTGCCGGTCACGTTCACGGTCAGGACCGTCAACTTCACGGGGCGCGTCGAGGCGGAGTCCGCGAGCGCAGTCGGCGGCGCGAGCACGCTCGGCGATGCGGCGGCTTCGAAAGGCAAGACCGTCTTCCTCGGCGCCGCGGGCTTCGGCATTTCGATCGCCGACTCCCTGGATGCGAAGGCGCTGATCCTGGCCTATCGCACGGACACCGCGAGAACACTCGAGGCGCAGGTGAACGGCAACCCCGCCGGGAAATTCACCTTGCGCCCCACGGCAGGCGCTTATGCGACGAGCAGTCTCGTGGTCTCCGTCAGCGAAGGCGATGTCATCACGATCGCGAGTCCGTCGACCGCCGGGTCCTCGGAAACCTATCTCGACTACGTGCAATTCGCGGAAAGCCCGTTCCGCTGGGTCTCGACGGTGGCCACCGTCACCGATCCGTTCGCCACCGACGGCGTGGCCGTCGGGCCGACCGGTGACATCTTTGTTTCGGGTCCGAACAACGTCCTGCGCGTCACGCCGGCAGGCGAGGTCTCGGTGTTCGCGACCGGCTTCGTCACGGTCAACGGCTCGCGCTTCGATTCGAACGGCAATCTGTTCGTGGCCGACTTCGAGGGCAATGCGATCCGCAAGATCACGCCCGACGGCGTCATGACGACGTTCGCCTCAGGCCTCGACGGTCCGGCGGGCGTCTGGGTGGACGAGGACGACAACGTGTTCGTGAGCCTGTACGGCGCCGGCTATTCGGGCACCGGTGCGGCCGTGTTGAAGATCACGCCGGACGGCACGATCTCCACGTACGCCTCGGGCGGAGGACTGCAGGACGTGGCTTCCATCATCGGCGATGAGAACGGCAACGTGTATGCCGCCAACTGGGGCAGTGGCACCTTCTTCAACGTCACCGGCGGCAACGTGTCGCTGCTGGCGGAGACGGGCGGCGTCTCGAACCACGTGTGCTACAGCCACGGCTACATCTACATCCCGAGCCCGAGCTCGGCGCTGGTACGGCGACTGAGTCTCGACGGAACGGTCGAAACCTTCATCGGCACCGAGACCCGGCAACTCATCGACGGCCCCATCGCCGGCGCGGACTTCGAACGGCCGAATGCCTGCGCGTTCGACGCGGACGGCACGATCCTGTACGTGACGGATCGCGATCACGGACTGTTGCGCAGGGTCGATGCCGGCGCGCCCTGATCAACTTTCAGGGCAGATGGAGAACCCCCGGTGGAACACAACCGGGGGTTTTTTCGTTTCAATCGGCCTACTGGAGGTCTCGAAATGCGCTCGTGGCCTCGCGCGCCCGGTGGGCACCGAAATCCATCTTGCTTCTCGATGCTCCGAAGGAGCCCTCCGGGACGATGAGCACATCGCACGTGGCACCGTGCAGGACGCGGTTCGCGATACTGCCGCCCAGTGCGCGGCGCAGCCGGCCGGCGCCGCGCGTGCCCATGACCACAAGGTCGGGCGCGCACCGATCGATCGCCTGCAGGATGGCGGGTGCGGCCGGTTGCCGCTCGATGCGGATGTCGTAGCGCGCGGCGTTGGCGCTCTCGTATTCGAGCAATTCGCGCACCGCATGATCGGCTTCACGCACCCAGTCGGCGCCATATTGGTCGATCGAATCCAGCCGCGGATCCATCAGTTGCAGCATGCCCCGAACCGGCGGTTTGTGAGCATGCACCACCGTCGCCATCACGTCGGGCGTGAGCACGAGCGATTCGGCGGCACGGACCGCGGCGAGCGAGCCTTCCGAGAAGTCGAGTGCCAGCAGCACGCGCCGGTAGGCATCGCGCACCTGATTGCGCACCACCAGCACCGGGCAGTTTCGCGCAGCGAGCGCGTTTGCCGCGATCGTGCCTTCCAGCGCGACGGGCAACGGCGACTTGCGATGCGGCCCCAGGACCAGCAGCTTCGCGTTCGACTGCGCCAGCGTCTCGAGAATGATGCGCGAGGGATCTCCCGCCGGCACCGTGACGACCGCCGGGCGCCGCAGTCGAGCGGGCGCCGGCTCCTTGCGGCATCTCGCCCGTTCATCCGCGACTTTCAGATTTCGGCCCAAGGTCTCGGCCGAATCCTTCGGCGATGTGACGTGCAGGATCGTGAGCTCCGCATCGAGCTGCTGCGCCAGGAGGCCAGCACGCTCGATCGCCGCTTCGCCTCCTGGCAGGAGATCCGTCGCACACAGGATTCGCATCACTACCTCCGGTGTTCCGTCGACCGGCTGGCTACAATCGTTCCGGCGGGCGTTTCTCGCGCGCGTTTCGCCCGGCCAGCAAGGCGTGGTCGGCCCGCTCGGGCGTCTCGCGGAGCGGGCGCGACGCCGTGGCGCTGGCGCGCTCGACCGAAGATTGCGGCCGGGTGAGGATCTGTTCGATGCGCGCGCGGCGCAGGTGACCGCCGGCTCGCCAGACGAGATGGTCACCGACCCGTGCGCCGAGCAGCGCGATCCGCGGATAGGCGCGCAGCAGGGACTGGCCACTGGGGGCCTCGTCTTCCGCGGGCAGCGCAACCGTCGTCACGTAGAACCGGCCGCTGTCGGCGTCGCGCATCCGCACCTGGCTGTGCATCCGCACGACATCGGCCGGGCAGTCGTCCGGTTCGACCAGGTGGCCACGCTCGAGCCTCGCGCTCAGCAGCGCCAGCGCCTCCTCCTCTCTCGCGAGCCGCGCTTCATGCAGCGAGATGAATCGCCGGACACGATCACGGTCACCACGAATGAGAAAACGTACCGACGGCATGGCACTCTCCTGACAAGATCTACTGGATTTCCGGTTCCTCCCTCCGGTTGCCGGGTGACCATAGTCGACCCGGAAGGTCAGGACAATTCGAAATATCCGCTTCGAGAAGCGCGGTTTTCCGAATGATCGATCAGCCCGACATCAACCCGGCCGACTGCCGGGATCTACCTACATCGTCCCCGGCATGCCAGCGGCCGAAGATCGGATTGCTCCGCTTTCGGCGGCGGGCGCGTAATCGGCGCGGACCATCCGGCCAATCATCAGGGGGACCCATGTCCATTCGCAGACCTTCCGCTGCGAAGTGGCGCGGCGCATCGCTGCTCGCGGTGTTCGCGTACATTTCCGCTCTGTTCGTTTCCACTCCCGCGCACTCTCAACTTCCGACGGCCCAGCAGGTGGCCAGCCAGATCAATCTTGGCTGGAACATCGGCAACACCCTGGAAGCCCAGTGCGGTGAGACCGCGTGGGGCAATCCGCCGGTTTCACAAACCTTGATCAATGCCGTCAAGCAGGCGGGCTTCAATGCCGTGCGCATCCCGGCGGCATGGGATTGCCACGCCTCGAACGGCACCATCGACCCGAACTGGATGGCGCGCGTCAAGCAGGTCGTCGACTATGCGTACAGCCAGAACATGTACGTCATCCTGAACATTCACTGGGACGGCGGCTGGCTGGAGGAACACCCCTTCTATTCCTATCAACAGGCCGTCAACCAGAAACAGCAGAATTACTGGACCCAGATCGCCAGCTATTTCAGGAACTACAACGAGCACCTGCTGTTCGCAGGGACCAACGAAGTCCACGCGGACTACGGCACGCCGACGAACGAGCACATCACCGTCCAGCAGTCGTACAACCAGACCTTCGTGAATGCCGTGCGGGCGACTGGCGGCAACAATGCATCGCGAACGCTGGTCGTGCAGACCTACAACACGAACGCGAACTTCGGGCTGAGCTACTTCTCCCTGCCGACCGACAGCGCCAGCAATCGGCTGATGGTCGAGATCCATTTCTACGATCCGTACGACTTCACGCTGAACCCCAATGGTCCATGCCTCGCCTGGGGTGCGCCGTACCCGCAGTACAGCCAATGCGCCTGGGCGCAGGAAGCCTACGTCGACGACCTGTTTTCGCGCGTGAAGAACCGGTGGGTCAACGCCGGAGTGCCGGTCATCATCGGTGAATACGCCGCGGCCGTTCGCGCGAATCTCAACGAGGGCTCGCGCCGGTACTGGCACGAGTATGTGAACCGTGCCGCGAAGAGCAATGGCCTCAAGACATTCTTGTGGGATACCGGCAACTCCTCCGGTCTGTTCAATCGCAATAATGGAGCCATCACGAACCAGGCGCTGCTCGACGCGATCCGACGCGGCTTCAACGGCGGTGGAGGCGGAAACGGCATCATCGCGGATGGCACTTACCGCATCGTCGCGCGCCACAGTGGCAAGGTGGTGGACGTGCAGGCCACGGCCGTTGCCGACGGCTCGAACGTGCATCAGTGGACCTATTACGGTGGCAACAGCCAGCGCTGGACCCTCACCCACCTGGGGAACAACGTATACAGGATCATCGGTGCAGGCAGCGGCAAGGCGCTGGAAGTGTCGAGCACGTCCACGGCGAACGGCACGAATGTCGACATCCGCGGCTACAACGGCGCCAATAACCAGAAATGGACCATCTCGGCGACGGGCGGTGGCTATTATCGCCTGACGCCAGTGAGCAGCGGCGGCTCCGCACTCGATGTATCAGGCGTTTCGACAGCCGACGGCGCCAACATCCACCAATGGGGATGGAACGGTGGCAACAACCAGCAGTGGGCATTCCAGGCTCCGTAGCCTCTGTGTCGTGAGCGCGGTCGCCGCTTTGGCGGTCGCGCTTCTTCGGCCTGCCGACCGGACTACCGAAACGACGCCCGAAATTCTCATGGCTGCCTCACCGGCACGCACACCAGAATCCACCGGCGCCGCAGTCCGAATGCGGTTGACGGTTCAATCGAACGTCCGCGATTCACTCATGACTGCGGCCGCCCTCGAGCGTGCACTCGCCGCTGCCGATCCCGCCAAGCGTGACCTCGTCCTGCAACGATTGCTCGCCGCCTGGATACGAGAGGAACCGCAGGCTGCCGCCCGATTCGCGGAACTTCAGCCAGACCCATTCCTGCGCGAAGTGGCAATGCGCGTCGTCGCGCAACGGTGGGCCCGGATGGATCGCGAGGCCCTCGTCTCGTGGGCGGTGTC
>DASTHJ010000182.1:0-8476 GCA_035718265.1 Steroidobacteraceae bacterium
GTGAACACCTTGAGCGCGCCGTCCGTGCCCATGAGCGCCTGGGTGCCGGCCGAATACGGAAAACTGATCTCGCAGCCCTCGGACTTGCCGATCCAGTTGGCCTGCATGGTCTTCACGCGCTCGGGCCATTCCGGCAGCTTCTCGAGATCGCCCAACAACTCTTCGGCGTACTTCGTGATCGCCAGGTAGTACATCGGGATCTCGCGCTTCTCGACCAGCGCGCCGGTGCGCCAGCCGCGACCGTCGATCACCTGCTCGTTGGCGAGCACGGTCTGGTCCACCGGATCCCAGTTCACGACGCCCGTCTTGCGGTACGCGATGCCCTTCTCGAGCATCCGCAGGAACAGCCACTGGTTCCAGTGGTAGTAGTCGGGGTCGCAGGTCGCGATCTCGCGCGACCAGTCGAACGCGAGACCCAGCGCCTTCATCTGGCCCTTCATGTACGCGATGTTTTCGCGGGTCCACTGCGCGGGCGGCACGCCGTTTTTCATCGCGGCATTCTCGGCAGGCAGTCCGAAGGCATCCCAGCCCATCGGCTGCAGCACGCTCCTGCCCTGCATCATGTGGAAGCGCGAGAGCACGTCACCGATGGTGTAGTTGCGCACGTGGCCCATGTGCAGCCGGCCCGACGGATACGGGAACATCGACAGGCAGTAGAACTTGTCCTGGTGGGCGCCTTCGCGCGCCTCGAAGACCTTGTTGGCGTCCCAGTAGGCCTGCGCGGCGCGCTCCACGGCAGCCGGCTCGTATCGTTCTTGCATCGGAAAGGCTTGGTTTTTCAGGGCTTTGAGAAAGGCCGGCAAGAATACACGAGGGCGTGCCACAGGTCTCCTGCGGCAGTCGGCCTCCGGTCCGGTACGGTCGTGCCCGAGTCCGACAGGCTTTGACGGAAATCCACCGTGACCGGGTCGGAGGCGGTGCCAGTCTACTGACGCCGAATTCGTCACGGGGGTGTTCATGGATCGAACCCGGTCCCCCACGCAGCTTCTGTGGACCGGCGGCTGGGACTCGACGTTCCGCCTGCTGCAACTGCTGCTCGTGGAAGGTCGCGGCGTGCAGCCGTACTACGTGCTCGACGATCTGAAGTACCGGCCGGCAGTGCCGGCCGAGCAGCGCGCCATGCGCCAGATCCGCGAGCGGCTCGGCGAACGCCACCCGCAGGCCGCGGCGCGGCTCGAACCCACGGTCGAATGCCGCCTCGACGAGGTCGCGCCCGACGCGCTGATCAATGGCTACTTCGAAGAGTGCCTGCGGTCCGGCTTCATCGGCGGCCAGTACGAATGGCTCGCCCGGTTCTGCGCGCAGCGCGAGATCGCGGGCATGGAACTGTCGATCCATCGCGACGACAAGGCGCGCGAGCTGCTCGCCGATCTCGTCGACGGATCACGCGCGCGGCTCGACCCGCGGCATGCCGGCGACGGCCGCTACGAATTGTTCAAGGCGTTCCGCTTTCCGCTGTTCGACAAGACCAAGCAGCAGATGCGCGCCGAGGCACGCCACGCCGGTTTCGACGACATCATGGAACTCACCTGGTTCTGCCACCGCCCGGTCCGCGGGGAGGCCTGCGGCGTGTGCAATCCGTGCATCTACACCATCCAGGAAGGCCTCGGCGATCGCCTGCCGGCAAGCGCCCGGCGGCGCTACCACCTGCGGGTCGTGCCGCGCATCCGCAGCGCGCTGACGCGCCACACCGGCCTGTACCTGGCCGCGCGCTCGCTGTACCGCAGGATGCGCCACGCGTGAGCCGAAAGAAAACGCCCGGCGCGGGGCCGGGCGTTCTCTCACTCGACGAACAAGCCGTCAGCTGATACGGATGGGCAGGAACAGCTGGTTGCCGTCGCGCTCCAGCAGGATGGCGACGCTCTTCGAACCATTGTCGGTCGCCTTGCGCAGCTCGGCCACCGACTTCACGGTCTTGCCGTTGACGCCGAGGATCACGTCGCCGGGCCGCACGCCGGCTTGCGCGGCGGGTCCGTCCACGTCCTCTACCAGTAGATAGCCCTTGGTTTCGGCGTTGCGGCGCTCGTCCTCGCCGAGCGGCCGCACGGACAGCCCGAGCTTGTCGGCCTTGGCAGGCTCGTCGCTGTCGCGCGTGTTCGAGACTTTCTGGATGTCTTCCTTGTACTCGTCGACCTTGACATCGATGGTCTTGATCTTGTGGTCGCGCCAGACCTCGAGCTTCGCGGTGTCGCCGGGACGGATGGCCGAGATCACCGACGGCAGCTGCGTGGAGCGCTCGACCGTCTTGCCGTTGACGCTGAGGATCACGTCGCCGTCCTTGATGCCGGCCTTCTTCGCCGGACCATCGTCGAGCACCTGGCTCACGAGCGCGCCGCGTGGACGATCGAGGCCGAACGAATCCGCGAACTGCGCGTTGACCTCCTGGATCTGCACGCCGATGCGGCCGCGCGTCACCTTGCCCGTGCTGACGAGCTGCGTGCGCACGTTGTTGGCCACGTCGATCGGGATGGCGAAGGAAATTCCCATGTAGCCGCCGCTGCGGCTGTAGATCTGCGAATTGATGCCGACGACCTCGCCGTTCAGGTTGAACAGCGGGCCGCCCGAGTTGCCGGGGTTGACCGCGACGTCCGTCTGGATGAAGGGCACGAGGCCGTCTTCGCCAGGCATGGAGCGGCCGGTGGCGCTGACGATGCCGGCCGTCACGCTGTTCTCGAACGTGAACGGCGAGCCGATGGCGAGCACCCACTCGCCGGGTCGCAGCTTCGACGGATCGCCGATCTTCACCACCGGCAGGTTCTGCGCGTCGATCTTGATGACGGCGACGTCGCTGCGGCGATCGACGCCGATGACCTTGGCCGGGTACTCGCGCCGGTCGGTCATGCGCACCGTGACTTCGTCGGCATCGGCCACGACGTGCGCGTTGGTGAGGATGTAACCGTCGGAGCTGACGATGAAGCCGGAGCCCTCACCCTGGCGCGGCGGCACCTGGTAGCTGCGGCGACCGAAGCGCTGGCCCTGGTCGGGCACGGGAACTCCGAAGCGCCGGAAGAATTCCTCGAATGGATCTTCCGAATCGTCATCGTCCGACTTGCCGCGCACGACGCGATGCGCTTTCTCGACGACCGAGATGTTCACCACCGCCGGGCCGACCTGTTCGACCAGCGTGGCGAAATCCGGCAGTACACGCCCGTTCAGCGTTCCGACGGGCTGCGGAGCCGACGCCGCCTGGGGGGTCGCGGCGGCCGCGGTGGTTTGATCCTGCGCCTGCGGTGCGGCGGATGTTTGCGGGGCGCAGGCGCCGACGGCGATGGCCACGGCCGCGATGAGACCCAGGCGTTTCGCAACGAAAAGCGACATATCAACGATTCCTCGTGAATGGGTCGACGATGATGCCGGAGTAGACCGGGCACATTTGGCGAAGTTCAGCGTCCATGGGTCCATGGTTCAGGTCCTCGGGGTGGCGCGCGCCTGACCGGAATTGCGTCCCAGATATACGCTGATGAGGCCTGAAAACAAGGCCAGGCACACCACCAGCCAATTGCCGGTGCGCGCATACGGCGTCAGTCCGGTTCGCGGCTGCAGCGTGGCGCGCATTACATTCGCTTCATATTCCGGCGCGCGCGCGAGGATCTCGCCATGCGGGCCGATGACGGCAGACACGCCGTCGTTGGCGGCGCGCACCATCGGCCGCCCGGTCTCCATGGCCCGCTGCCGGCTGATCTGCAGGTGCTGGTAGCGCGCCGTGGACCTGGCGAACCAGGAGTCGTTGGTGACGTTCAGCAGCATGGTGGCCGTGCGCATGGCCGGCAGCAGGGTCGAAGCATAGGCATCCTCGTAGCACACGCCGGCGGCGATGCGCTGGCCGGCGGCTTCGAGCGGCTCCTGGCGTGCTGCGCCGCGGTTGAAGCTCGAATATGGCAGCCCCTGCAGCTTGAGCCACGTGCGGATGAATTCCGGCACCGGGAAGAATTCCGAGAACGGCACCAGGTGATGCTTGTTGTGCCAGCTGATGCCCGGCGAGCCGCGGTCCATCGCGAGCACCGAATTGAAGTACTCCTCCTGGTGCGTGCGCGGATTCTCCTCGGCGCGCAGCGCACCCATGACCAGCGCCGAGCCGGTGGCGCTCGCCTCCTGGTAGACCTCGCGGTAGAACTCGATGTGATTGTTGACCAGGTCCGGGATCGCCGACTCGGGCCAGACGATGAGGTCGGCGCCGTGCGCCTCGCGCGTGCGCACGCGGTAGGTTTCGAGGATGTTGTCGAGGTTGCCCTCGATCCATTTCTCGTCCTGCGGCACGGCGCCCTGCACCACGGCCACGCTGATCGGCCGCGAATACGGCTGCGTCCAGTCCACGTGACGCAGCGGCCAGGCCGCGATCCACGGCAGAGCGACCACCACGGCGGCCAGGACGCGCTCGCGACGCGTGCCGAGCAGCAGCGTGACCAGCGCGCCCGCCATGACCAGCGTCAGCAGGCCCAGGCCGTACTGGCCGATCAACGGCGCATAGGCCGGGCCCAGCCAGTTGTCGGTGTGCGCATAGCCCAGCGCCAGCCAGCCGAAACCCGTCAGGAACCAGCTGCGCCACCACTCGATGAGCAGCCACGCGGCAGGCGCCGCGACCATCCAGCGCCGCGCGCCATGCGGCGGCGTGTACTTCGCCAGCGCCCAGCCGATCAGCGCGTGGTACAGGCCCATGATGGCGGCGAGCGAGAACATCAGGGCGAGCGCCAGCACGACCGGCGCATGGCCGATGATCTGCAGGCTGATGTACAGCCAGTAGGTGCCGACCGAGAACGTTCCGAAGTTGAACCAGAAGCCGAGCACCGCGGCGCGCCGCGGCGACGCGCCATCCCACAGCCAGATCAGCAGCGCCGGCGAGAGGATCGCCACGGGCCACCACTCGAACGGCGCGAACGACAGTGCCAGCGCCGCGCCGGCGACGAGCGCGATCGCGCTGCCGACGTAGCGGCGGTTCGCGAATTCCCGGACGTGCACTAGGGCCGCTCTTCGGGCGGCACGATGTCGCGCGGTGCCGTGAGCCGCAGGGTGTCGATCCGGCGCCGGTCGAAACGCATCACCTTCAATTCGCAGTCGGCGAGCTGCAGCGTCTCGCCGCGGCGTGGCAACCGGCCGAGCTGCTTCATCACGAGGCCGGCCACCGTGTCGAACTCGTCGTCCGACAGGTCGGTCTGGAAGTATTCGTTGAATTCCTCGATCGGCGTCTGGCCGCGCACGGTGAACTGGCGCTCGCCGTCGCGGCGGATGTTCACGTCCTCGTCGACGTCGTGCTCGTCGTCGATGTCGCCGATGATCTGCTCGATCACGTCCTCGATGGTCACGAGGCCGGCGATGCCGCCGTACTCGTCGGCGACGATGGCCATGTGCACGCGCGAGCGGCGGAACTCGCGCAGCAGCACGTTGAGCCGCTTGCTCTCCGGCACGAACACCGCCGGCCGCATGAACTCGCGGATGTCGAATTCCTCCTCGTGGTCCTGCGCCGCGAGCCGCAGCAGGTCCTTGGCGAGCAGGATGCCCACGACCTTCTCGTGGTCCTCGTCCATGACCGGAAAGCGTGAATGGCCGCTGTCGATCACGGTCTTGAGCAGCGCGTCGGATTCGTCCTCGCGGTTCACGAAGATCATCTGCGAGCGCGGCACCATGATGTCGCGCACCTGGATGTCGCCGACGGTCAGCACGCCCTCGAGCATGGGTAGCGCGTCACCCTCGACGATGCCGCGCAACGTGGCTTCGCGCAGGAATTCGATGACCTCGCCGCGGTCCTGCGCCTCGCCCGCCATGCGGCGCGACAGCCGGCGCAGCCAGCGGCCGCTGGCCCCGGAGTCGCGCTCCTTGTCCTTTTCCTTTTCCCTTGCGCTCATGTGTAGGGGTTCCCGATGCCGAAGCCGCGCAGCACGGCGATCTCGCGGCGCTCCATGCGCAGCCGCTCGCGCCGTCCCGCCTCGTGGTCGTAGCCGGCCAGGTGCAGCGCGCCGTGCACCACCATGTGCGCCCAGTGCGCCTCGACTCGCTTGCCGTCGCGCGCCGCCTCGCGTTTCACGACGTCCGCGCAGATCACCAGGTCGCCGAGCGGCAGATAGGCGTCGCGTGGCATGCCGCGGGTGCGTCTCATGCCGGCGAGCGCGCCGGGCGCCGGGAATGACAGCACGTTGGTCGGCTGGTCCTTGCCGCGCCAGCGCCGGTTGAGCGCGCGACTCTCCGCGGGGCCGACCACGCGTACCGCGATCTCACGACCGTCTCCACGACGGCCCAGGGCCGCGGCCGCCCAGCGATTCATGCGCGATGGCGCGGGCGCCCAGGCGCGCGTGGCGGGTCGCACCTCGAGACGAAGGCCCTTGCGGGCACGCTTCGCCCTGGCGGCGCTCATGTCCTGTCGTCGGGTGCATGTGCCTCGTAGGCCTGCACGATGCGCTGGACCAGCGGGTGGCGCACCACGTCCGCGGCCTCGAAGAACGTGAAGGCCACGCCGTCGGTGTTGCGCAGGATGTTGATCACGTGCCTGAGGCCGGAGAGCTTGCCGGCCGGCAGGTCGGTCTGGGTGACGTCGCCCGTGACCACGGCGCGCGAGCCGAAGCCGATACGGGTCAGGAACATCTTCATCTGCTCGGGCGTCGTGTTCTGCGCCTCGTCGAGGATGATGAAGGAATCGTTGAGCGAGCGGCCGCGCATGAACGCCAGCGGCGCGACCTCGATGACGTTGCGCTCGATGAAGCGCGCGACGCGGTCGAAGCCCAGCATCTCGTACAGCGCGTCGTACATCGGCCGCAGGTACGGGTCGACCTTCTGCGTGAGATCGCCCGGCAGGAAGCCGAGCCGCTCGCCGGCCTCGACGGCCGGCCGCACGAGGATGATGCGGCGGATGCGATCGGCCTGCAGCGCCTCGACCGCGCAGGCGACCGCGAGATAGGTCTTGCCCGTGCCCGCCGGCCCGATGCCGAACGTCAGGTCGCGCGAGTGGATGTTCGTCAGGTAGTCCTTCTGGTTGCGGCCGCGCGCACGGATCGTGCCGCGCGCCACGCGCACCGAGCCGCCGTCCAGCGGCTCGGCCGGCGCGAGCGCACCCGGTTCGTCGGGCGAATCGCGCAGCGCCAGGTGCACGCGATCGAGGGAGATGTCCTCGCTCGGCGTCTTGTCGAACAACTCGCGCACCACGTCCTCGGCGGCGTGCGCGCGCTGCCCGACGATACGGAAGCTGGCGCCGCGGCGCTTCACCGACACGCCCATGCGCGTCTCGATGAGCCGCAGGTTCTCGTCCAGCGGCCCGCAGAGATTCGCGAGCCGCGCGTTGTCCGGCGGTACGAGATCGAATTCGCGCGCGGGTTCGACTGGAGCGGGAGTCGACATCGTGACTAGCTGTTCACCGCGATGCGCGACTCGGCGATGGCGGGGCCGTCGCCTGCCGCCGATTCCGCCGCCGCGACGATGCGACCGCGCAGTGATTGCGGCAGCGCCTTGACGATGAGCACGTCGACGAACCGGCCGATGAGGCTCGCGGGGCCCGGGAAATTCACCCACCGGTTGTTCTCGGTGCGGCCGGCGAGCTCGTTGCGGTCCTTCTTCGAGGGACGCTCGACCAGCACGCGCTGCGTGCTGCCCACCATGGACTCGCTGATAGCGCGTGCCTGCGCGTTGAGCTGCGCCTGCAGGCGCAGCAGGCGCTGCTGCTTGACCTCGTGCGGCACGTCGTCGGGCAGGGACGCCGCGGGAGTTCCCGGGCGCTGGCTGTAGATGAAGGAGAACGACTGGTCGAAGTTCACGTCGCGCACGAGCTTCAGTGTGGCCTCGAAGTCGCGTTCCGTCTCGCCCGGGAAGCCCACGATGATGTCGGTGGAGACCGATATCGTCGGCCGCACGGCGCGCAGCCGGCGGAGTTTTTCCTTGAATTCCAGCGCCGTGTAGCCGCGCTTCATCGCGGCGAGGATCCGGTCCGAGCCCGACTGCACCGCAAGATGCAGGTGGTTCGCGAGCTTCGGCACGTTGGCGTACGCCTCGATCAGCGAGTCACCGAACTCGACCGGATGCGAGGTCGTGAAGCGGATGCGCTCGATGCCGGGCACCGCCGCCACGTAGTGGATCAGGGTGGCGAGGTCCACGACGACGCCGTCGTGCATCGCGCCCGCGTAGGCGTTGACGTTCTGACCCAGCAAGGTGATCTCGCCCACGCCCTGCGCCGCGAGCTCGCGCACCTCGTTCATGACCGAATCGAACGGCCGCGACACCTCGTCGCCGCGCGTGTACGGCACGACGCAGAAGGTGCAGTACTTGCTGCAGCCCTCCATGATCGAGACGAACGCGCTCGCGCCCTCGGCGCGCGCCGGCGGCAGGTTGTCGAATTTTTCGATCTCGGGGAACGACACGTCGACCACCGCGCGGCCGGTGCGCTTGAGTTCGCCGATCATGTCCGGCAGCCGATGCAATGTTTGCGGACCGAACACCAGGTCGACATAGGGGGCGCGGCGCGTGATCGCCTCGCCCTCCTGGCTGGCCACGCAGCCGC
>DASTHJ010000183.1:0-4108 GCA_035718265.1 Steroidobacteraceae bacterium
TTCGTCGCGCCCACCATCATCCGCGCCGAGAACGACTGGCCCATCGTGCAGCACGAGACCTTCGCACCGGTGCTGTACCTGGTCCCGTTCGATTCACTCGACGAGGCCATCGCCATGCAGAATGCGTCGGCGCACGGCCTCTCCTCCGCGATCTTCACCGACCGGCTGCAGCACGCCGAGGCCTTCCTGTCGGCGGCCGGCAGCGACTGCGGCATCGCCAACGTGAACATCGGCACTTCGGGCGCCGAGATCGGCGGCGCATTCGGCGGCGAGAAGGACACCGGCGGCGGCCGCGAATCGGGTTCGGATTCCTGGAAAGCGTACATGCGCCGGCAGACCAACACCATCAACTGGAGCCGCGAGCTGCCGCTGGCGCAGGGCATCACGTTCGAGATCAAGGAAGGTCCCTGATATCCCGGGGCTCGCCCCCTCCGGAGCAGGAACCGCAACCAGAGCCGTCATGGGCCCCCGCCCGCGATGCCCATTTCGGGACAGCCTAACCACTCGCCGCGGTAGTCAGACCGGCATGCCGCTCCCCGTGTGACGGCGTCGATTGAATTCCGCGCCCGGTGCCAACACACTGCGCGCGAAATCCGCCACTGGGACGCATGAACATGGTTGCAGGACCTCACGAGTTCTATCGGCATTCCGGGAAGTTCGGTGTTCACGGTCCATTGCTCGCCGTGCTCGCGGCCTGCCTGCTGGGCTATCCACTCGGTATCGCCTACGCCTACCTCATCGACTGGATCCCGTTCGTCTATCTCAACTTCTTCATCACGCTGGGCTACGGCGCGGCCTTCGGCCTGTTGTGCGCCTTCCTGCTGCGATTCGCGCGGGTGCGCAACACCTTCGTCGCGGGCCTGACGGGGCTGGCGGCCGGCGCGTGTGCCTATTACTTCAGCTGGAACGGCTACGTGCACATGCTGATGAACGATCCGCCGCTGCTGGCGGATTTCGGCGGGCTCTCACGCCTGGTGACCGTCATGTACACGGTCGGATCGTGGGGCATCGGCAGCAGCGGCACGCCCGTCACCGGACCCCTGCTCGGCCTGGTCTGGGCCGTGGAAGCCATCATGATCATCGGCGCCTGCACGGCCCTGGCATACAGCGCGGTGGCGCTGGTGCCGTATTGCGAGAGCTGCCGGAGCTGGCTGAGCGAAGAGGAGAAGATCGACACGCTCGATCACTTCGACTCGCCGCAGCACATCGAGCAGCTCAAGGCCGGCAGCCTCGCCCCGCTCGACCTGGCCCGGCCGCGCGACCCGGCGGCATCCCGATTCGCGCGGCTGACGGTGCGCCATTCGCCCCAATGCGCGGATTTCTGCACGCTGTCCGTCGACAACGTTTCCGTGTCGGTCGACAAGGAAGGCAAGTCCAAGGAGAAGTCCGAGGCCATCATCTCGAACCTCCAGGTGCCGAAGTCGCTGCTCGACCGGCTGACCAAGGCCGATCCCGCGGCGCCGCAAGGCGCTCCCGCCACGGGCTGATGCGCCGCCCTAGGAAGCGGCCGTCCGCCCGGGTAGTTTGAGGTCGAAGCGCGCGCCGCCGAGCGGCGAGCCGTCGATACGCAGGCTGCCGCCATACAGCGCCACGGTGTCGTGCACCATGGCGAGACCGAGCCCGTGCCCCGGGGTCGCCTCGTCGGCGCGGCCGCCCCGCTGCAGCACGCGCGCGCGGTCCGCCTCCGCGATGCCCGGGCCGTCGTCGTCGATGATCAACGTCAGCGCATTGCGCGAGGTGGCGGCCGGGTCGATGCCCACCTCGATGCGCACGCGCCCGCGCGCCCACTTGCAGGCATTGTCCAGCAGGTTGCCGAGCAGCTCCGTGAGATCGGCGCGATCGCCGATGAAATGCGCCTCGCCCTGCACGGCGGTTTCGAACAGCAGGTCCTTGTTGCCATAGACCTTCAGCAGCGCGACGCGCAGTTCCGTGACGATCGGCGCGACCGCGACGGGCGCCTGGCCCAGCAATGCGCCGCCGCTCGCCGCGGCGCGTTTCATCTGGTGCTCGATGATGCCGCTCATGCGCTCGATCTCGGTGTCGAGCGCGGCCCTGGTCGGATCGGCGACCTCGTCAAGCGACTGGCGCATGACCGCCAGCGGCGTCTTCAGGCTGTGCGCCAGGTTGCCGAGCGTGTCGCGATAGCGCTTGATGCGCGTGCGCTCGGCTTCGAGCAGCGCATTCAGGTTGCCGGTGATGGCGCTCAGCTCCTGCGGCCAATGGTCGCTCAACTGTTCGCGCGTGCCGTCCTCCACGTCCTTGATCTCGCGCACCAGCCGGCGCATCGGCTGCGACAGCCAGCGCATCACCAGCATCAGCGTGGCGAGCAGCAGGCAGGCCAGGCCGACGAACCAGCCGACGAGCTGCTGCCGGAAACCGGCGATCTGCGCACGGTAGGTCGCGAGGTTCGTGGCCACGCTGAACGTGAAGCGCGCCGGCTCGCCATGCAGATCGCCCCACTCGATGCCGCGGCTGGCCACCGCGAGCTCGACGCTCTTGCCCGGGATCTGCGTGAAGAAGAACTGGCGCTGGCCCGGTTCGAGCGGCGGTCCGAACTGCACGTCGGTGCCGGTGGCCGATTGCGAGCGCCAGATGCTCTCGCCGCTGGCCGAGCGGATCTCGGCGTACAGGCCGGACCCCGGCGTATCGAAGCGCGTGTCGAGCGGCGCCGTGGTCGTCACGGACTCCGGGCCGTCCGGATCGGCGGCCGCCACCAGCGCCACCATCTGCGCGTCGAGCACCTCGCGCAGCCCGCGCTCGGCGGCGTGCCGGAACAGCATGTCGAGCAGGAAGATCGTGAGCGCGAAGAACACCACGATCACGGCGGATACGGCGAGGAGCAGTCGGCGTCTCAGCGACGGCTGGGACAAACTATTCTCCCGTGGCGGCGCGCAGGCGGATCAGGTGCCCTGGGTGCGCGCGATCGCGAAACGGTAGCCGCGGCCGCGCAGCGTCTCGATGGGCTTCAGCGTGTCGTCCGGATCGAGCTTGCGCCGCAGGCGGCCGATGAACACCTCGATGACGTTGCTGTCGCGCTCGTAATCCTGGTCGTAGAGACGCTCGGTGAGCTCGGTCTTGGAGATGACGTCGCCGGCGCGCAGCATCATGTGCTCGAGGATACGGTACTCGAACGTGGTGAGCTCCACGTGCGTGCCGTTCAAAGTGACCTGCTGCGCGCGGGTGTCCAGCCGGATGGGCCCGCACTCCAGGATGGGACTGGCCCAGCCGCCGGCGCGGCGCATCAGCGCCTGCATGCGCGCCAGCACTTCCTCGAAGTGATACGGCTTGGCGACGTAGTCGTCCGCGCCGGCCTGCAGGCCTTCGACCTTGTCCTGCCAGCGATCGCGCGCGGTCAGGATGAGGATGGGGTAGGTCTTGCCGGCGGTGCGCAGCTTGCGGATCAGGTCCAGTCCCGACACCTTGGGCAGCCCGAGATCGATCACCGCGATGTCGAGCGGATACTCGTTGCCGGCGAACAGGCCTTCCTCGCCGTCGGCGGCCACGTCCACGGTGAAGCCCTGCTTCACCAGCTGCTCGCGCAGGCCTTCGCGCAGCGCCGCTTCGTCTTCGACCACCAGTGCACGCACGACTAACGCATCCTCCCGGTGGCCGCATCGATGCGCACCGTGATCACGCGCCCGCCTTCGGAGAGCAGCTTGAGCACGTACACCTTGCGGCCGTCTTCGTCCTGTACTTCGGTGCGCACCACGCGCGCCCGATACTGTGCCTCGGCGCGGCGCACCGCCTCGTCGAGCGAAATGCCGTCATGGCGCGAGAACTCGGCGTCGCGGCTCTCGTAGTTCGATCCGCTGCTCACCGGCGCCGTCGCCGGCACGCCGTGCGCCAGGGACAGCGGTCCCAGGCCGATGGCGACCAGCGCGACCGAAACGACCCGCAGGCGCATGTTCTTCATGACGGGCGCGAGTTTAACGCGTTGCGCCCCAAAGGCGATGTGGGCGAACACGTAACGTGCCGCCCACATCGCAATCGTGAAGATATCGAGCATCACTGCGCCGGGGTCACGTCGACCCGCACGCGGATGCGGTCGCCGGGCCGGTACGGCAGCTCGGTCACCTGGCGGCGGCCGTTGTACAGGTAGGTCACGCGG
>DASTHJ010000184.1:0-16131 GCA_035718265.1 Steroidobacteraceae bacterium
CAACGAGGGCCGCATCTACCAGCGCCCGTTCGGCGGCATGACCACGCACTATGGCAAGGGCACGGCGCATCGCACCTGCGCGGCCGCGGATCGCACCGGCCACGCCATGCTGCACACGCTGTACCAGCAATCCATCAAGCACCACGCCGAATTCTTCGTCGAGTATTTCGCGCTCGACCTGATGATGCAGGACGGTGCCTGCCGCGGCGTCGTGGCCATCGACCTGGCCACGGGGCGCCTGCATCGCTACCGCGCGCACGCCGTGATCCTCGCGACCGGCGGTTACGGGCGCACGTATTTCTCGTGCACGTCGGCGCACACCTGCACCGGCGACGGTGGCGGCATGGTGTTGCGCGCCGGGCTGCCGCTGCAGGACATGGAATTCGTGCAGTTCCACCCCACGGGCATCTACGGCGCCGGCTGCCTGATCACCGAAGGCGCGCGCGGCGAAGGCGGCTATCTCACCAACTCCGACGGCGAGCGCTTCATGGAGCGCTACGCCCCAAACGCCAAGGACCTGGCCTCGCGCGACGTCGTGTCGCGCTCCATGACCATCGAGATCCGCGAAGGTCGCGGCGTGGGGCCGCACAAGGACCACATCCACCTGCACCTGGAGCATCTCGGCCCCGAGGTGATCCACGCGCGCCTGCCGGGCATCGCCGAGACGGCGCGCATCTTCTCGGGCGTGGACGTGAACAAGGATCCGATCCCGGTGCTGCCCACGGTGCACTACAACATGGGCGGAATTCCCTGCAACGTGCACGGCGAGGTGGTCACGGCGAAGGACGGCAATCCGGACACGGTGGTGGCGGGATTGATGGCGGTGGGCGAGGCAGCCTGCGTGTCCGTGCACGGCGCGAACCGCCTCGGCTCCAACTCATTGCTGGACCTGGTGGTGTTCGGTCGCGAAGCCAGCCGGCACGCGGCCACGCTGATCAGGCCGGGCGCCAGGCATGCGCCGCTCCCCAGGGACGCAGGCGAGTTCGCGGTGGCGCGGCTCGACCGCCTGCGCCAGGCGCAAGGCTCGCGCCCCACGGCGGAGATCCGCCTGGAGATGCAGCGCGTCATGCAGCGCGACGCCGCCGTGTTCCGCACCGGGCAATCGTTGCAGGAAGGCGTCGCGGCGCTCGCCCGTACGTACGCCTCGTTCGCCGACGTGCGCGTCAGCGATCGCAGTCTCATCTGGAACACCGATCTGGTCGAAACGCTGGAACTCGAAAACCTGCTGGGCCAGGCGACCGCGACCATTGTCTCCGCCGAGAACCGCAAGGAAAGCCGCGGCGCGCATGCGCGCGAAGACTTCAAGGAGCGCGACGACGCGAACTGGCAGAAGCACACGCTCTGCTGGGTCGATGCATCCGGCAAGACGCGTATCGACTACCGGCCCGTGCACATGAATACGCTGACGGCGGACGTCGAACCGATTCCACCCAAGGCGCGCACGTACTGAGAACCACCATGGCTTTGTTGACGCTGCCCGCCAACTCGAAGATCGACAAGTCCGCCGGCAAGACGCACGCGGCGCCGGCGGGCGCGAAGAACGTCCGCCGCTTCGTGATCTACCGCTTCGATCCGGACTCCGGCGCCAATCCGCGCATGGACACCTATGAGCTGGACATGGATGCCTGCGGTCCGATGGTTCTCGACGCGCTGATCAAGATCAAGAACGAGATCGACGCCACGCTGACCTTCCGGCGCTCCTGTCGCGAGGGCATCTGTGGCAGCTGCGCGATGAACATCGGCGGACTCAATACGCTGGCGTGCACCAAGGCCTGCGAGGACATCAAGGGCGACGTGAAGATCTATCCACTGCCGCACATGCCGGTGGTGAAGGACCTGGTTCCCGACCTGACGAACTTCTACGCGCAGTACGCAGCCGTGAAGCCGTGGCTGCAGGCGCGCACCCCGGCGCCGCCGGATCGTGAGCGCCCGCAATCGAAGGAGGACCAGGAGAAGATCGACCGGCCGTCGGCCTGCATCCTGTGCGCCTGCTGTTCGACCTCCTGTCCGAGTTACTGGTGGAACAGCGACCGCTATCTCGGGCCGGCGGCGCTGCTGGCGGCGTATCGCTGGATCGTCGACAGCCGCGACGAGGCCACGGGCGAGCGCCTGGACGACCTGGAAGATCCGTTCCGCCTGTACCGCTGTCACACCATCATGAACTGCACCGAGGCCTGTCCCAAGGACCTGAATCCGGCCAAGGCCATCGCGGAAATCAAGAAGATGATGGTCGAGCGGCAGCACTGATCCCGACCGGGTCAGGCAGCGTGCAACCTTCGTTCGACGACCCGCAGCTGCGCAAGCTCGCATGGCGCTGCCGCCGGGGCATGAAGGAACTCGACGTGCTGCTGCTGCGCTACTTGCAGGAACGGCACCCGACGGCGCCAAGCGACGAACGTAACGCCTTTGCCGAGTTACTCGAATTGCCTGACCCCGAGCTGGTCCGCTATCTGATCGCGGGCGATGTCCCCGGCGATCCCCGACGAGCGGCCTTGTGCCGCGCCATCCGCCAATCGGCCGTCCGGCAATCGGCCGTCCGACAATCGGATTGAGCTCGCGCCTTCGGCCCGGCTCACCGTGCTGGCCGGCGGCTGGCTCGGGATCGTGTGCGTCATGGTCCTCCTCGCCGTGGACCTGCCGTTGCCGGCGCGCGTCATCATCTGCGCCCTGATCCTGTGGCCCGGCCTCGCGGCGCTGCGTCGCGTGTTGTTGTTGCGTGGTCCCCGCGCCGTACGCTGGCTCGAATGGTCGGCTGAAGGCTGGAGCGCCGGCCTGGGCCCCGGCAGCCACGGCACCAGGGTCGAACTGGCGCCGGGGTCGTTCAGGACTGGAATCGTTCTGGTCTTGTGGCTGCGGGATTGCGACCGAACATACGCCGTCTGCATCGATGCCGGAGCACAGGAAACCAGGGCATTCCGGCGACTCTGCCGCAGGCTGCGGCGGGCCAAACCAGCAAGCTGATACCATCCGTTCCCAGGATTTGAAGTGCGTCACGCGCCATTGAAAATCATTCGATTAGGCCCGGTCCGGGGGGAAACTTTCGGTGCCGTTCAGGGTCTATTCAGCTTGCCGCGCGCCGGGGTGATCCGGTGACGGCGGAAGAAAGCGACCTGGTGCTCGTCAAACGCGTGCAGCGTGGCGACAAGAGCGCGTTCGATCTGCTGGTGCGCAAGTACCAGCACAAGGTGGTGAAGCTGGTATTGCGTTACGTGCGCAATCCCGCGGAAGCAGAAGACATTGCACAGGAAGCATTCATCAAGGCTTATCGGGCACTGCCCCAGTTCCGTGGCGACAGTGCCTTCTATACGTGGATGTACCGCATCGCCATCAACACCGCCAAGAACAGTCTCGCGTCGCGCGATCGCAGCCCCATCGCCTACGACCTGGACCTGACGGACCCCGAGGAATCGCACAGCGTGCAGACCAAGCTCCAGGATCCCGACACCCCGGAGGGCATGGCGCTCACGGAAGAAATTCGCGGCATCGTGAACTCTGCGATCGAAGGATTGCCAGAGGAACTCAAGACCGCCATCGTACTGCGCGAGCTCGACGGACTGAGTTACGAGGAGATCGCGGCGGCGATGGAGTGTCCGGTGGGCACCGTGCGTTCGCGGATCTTCCGGGCCCGCGAAGCCATCGACAAGCGCCTGCGCGAAGTTTTTGAAGGCGGCCTGGGCCGCACCGAGGAAATGATATGAAGGAAGAGCGCCCCTCCAGTATCGAAGGTGCTCGACAGGACGAGAGGGATTCGCAGCTCTCGGCGATGTTCGACGGCGAGCTGTCGGCCGCCGAATGCGAATTGCTCGCAAGAAGGCTGGCGCGCGACGAGGCGCTGCGCGCCCAGTGGTCGCGGTATGCATTGGTGGGCGCGGCCCTGCGCGCCGAGCGCGGCGTCAAGCTGCACGACAAGGTGGCCCGTCGCGTGCAGGCGCAGATCGTGCTCGAGGCCAGCTACGGTGACGTCGCCACGGCGGATGTCAGCCCCGCGCGAGCCGCGGCCGCGCAATCCGCGCGCGCGGTCGCCGGAATCTCCGATCGCTGGTTGCGCCTGGCGCGCCCCGTGTTCGGCGCCGGCATCGCGGCCGGCGTCGCCGCCATGTCGATCCTGTGGCTGCGCGGGCCGGAAACTCCCGACACCTTGGTGGCCGCGGAAACCGGGTCCGGCACCGTGACATTCTCGCCGGAACCCGTGGGCACCACGGTCGCCATGCAGGACAGTCCGGCGATCGCCAGCGCACCGTTGACGGCGCGCGAGGCGCAAGACGACGACGTGAGCACTGGCGAACCGTTCCGCTACAGCACGCCGGCGCCGAGCGTCCAGCACAGCGTCGCACCGCCGGCGCGCTTGGCTAACTACGTCGTCGCGCACAGCGAATATTCGGGCCCGCTGTCACGCCGCCTGGCGTTGCTCGGGCTGGTGGCGAGCGATGGTTCGTCGGACGTCGCGACTTCCGAAGACGACCCCTCATCCGGCGCGGAGACGGGCAGCGATGCGCACTGATCCGCGCCGCCGCCCGCTGTTGCAGCTGTCGCGCCGGCACGGCGCGCGCCTGGCGGCACTGTCGATGCTGTTCGCCGTGGGCGTGGCGCTCGGCGCCGAGCCGCAGGAGTGGCTGGAGCGCATGAATCGCGCGCTGACCACGCGCAACTACATCGGCGTGTTCACGCACAATCACGGCGGCCGCGTCGAGACCCTGCGCATCATCCACCGCGTGCGCGGGCGCGACGTGTCGGAGCGCCTGCTGTCGCTGGACGGTCCGGGTCGCGAGTTCATCCGGCAGGGCGACGAGGTCACCTGCTACTTCCCCGACCGCAAGACCGTGCTGGTGGAGCGGCGCGCTCCCGACGGCCCGTTGCTCGGCGCATTGCCGGCGCTCGGCGAGAGCGATTCACGCGTCTACGAGATCCGCGGTGGCGAGCGCGAGCGCCTGCTCGGTCGCCGCACGCGTGTCGTGGCGCTGCAGCCGCGCGACGAGTACCGCTACGGCTACCGGTTGTGGATCGACGAGGAAACGTCGATGCCGCTGAAGACGCAGTTGTGCAGCGCCACGGGTGAAGTCATCGAGCAGATCGTGTTCTCGAACATCGACCTGCCGGAGCGCATTCCCGATTCCATGTTCAAGCCGCAGGTGGATGCGAGCAATTACCGCTGGCTGCGCGCGGATCGCCAGCTGGTCAGCACCGCGACGCCGGCGCTCTGGGAAGCCATGAAGCTGCCGCCCGGATTCCGCATGGCCACCCGCTCGGCGCAAACGCTGCCGGGCTCGAGCGAGCCCGCCACGCACCTGGTGTTCACCGACGGCATCGCCTCGGTGTCGGTATTCGTCGAGCCACGCAAGGGCAACACCGGCATGGCGGCCGAAGGACCGGCGCGCGTCGGCTCTTCGTCGGCGTTTTCCACCGTGGTCGACGGCCACCAGATCACGGTCGTGGGTGAAGTGCCGCCGAACACCGTGCAGTTCATCGCGACGCAGGTGAAGGCCCTGTCCAGCAAGTCGCCGCCCGCCCAGGGGCTGAGCATTTCACCGACCACGGGTCGCAAGTAATCCTTGAAGGCGCTGCCGCCAGGCCTCGTCGTCCTGAGTCGCGACGGCTGTGGCCTGTGCCACGAGATGCTGCTGGCGCTGGCCGAGCTGGAGCGCCAACAGGCCATCCCTGCGGTCTCCATCGTGGACGTCGATTCCGACCCGGAGCTTGCACGGCAATTCGGGCTGAAGGTGCCGGTGCTGCTGCTCGATGGCAGCGTGGTTTGTCATTACACGCTGAATTCCAAAGAACTTTTAAGGCTGGTCGGACGATCAGCGGCTATACTTCCGCGCTGATTTTGCCGGCCCTCCGGCAGGCCCACCTTTCAGGTCCGAATGCAGCGCATCCGCAATTTCTCCATCATCGCCCATGTCGACCACGGCAAGTCCACACTGGCGGACCGGTTCATCCAGATCTGCGGCGGGCTCGAGGCCCGCGAGATGCAGGACCAGGTGCTGGATTCGCTGGAGCTCGAACGCGAGCGCGGCATCACCATCAAGGCCCAGTCGGTCACTCTTTATTACACGTCGAAGCGCGACGGCGAGCGCTACCAGCTGAATCTGATCGACACGCCCGGTCACGTGGACTTCTCGTACGAGGTCTCGCGTTCGCTGGCCGCCTGTGACGGCGCGCTGCTGGTGGTAGATGCCACGCAGGGCGTGGAAGCGCAGAGCGTCGCCAACTGCTACACCGCGACCGAGCTGGGGCTCGAGGTCGTGCCGGTCATCAACAAGATCGACCTGCCGTCGGCGGATCCGGCGCGCGTGATCCAGGAGATCGAGGCCGTGATCGGCATTCCGGCCGATGACGCGCTCAAGGTGTCCGGCAAGACGGGCGAGGGGGTCGAGGAGCTGATCGAACGGCTGATCGAGCGCATTCCGGCGCCCAAGGGCGATCCCGACGCGCCGCTGCAGGCGCTGATCGTCGATTCCTGGTTCGACAACTACGTCGGCGTGGTCACGCTGGTGCGCATTTTCAACGGCACGCTGAAAGTGGGCGAGAAGGTGCGCGTGATGTCGACCGGTCGCAGCCACCTGGTCGACAAGCTGGGCCGCTTCACGCCCAAATCCGTGCCCGCGCGCGAGCTCGGGCCCGGCGACGTCGGTTTCATCATCGCCGGCATCAAGGAAATCGACGGCGCGCCGGTCGGCGACACGATCACGCAGGAGCACAAGCTGGCCGCCGAGCCGCTGCCCGGTTTCAAGCAGGTGCAGCCGCGCGTGTTCGCCGGGATGTTCCCCATCGTCTCCGACGACTACGACAAGTTCCGCGATGCGCTGAGCAAGCTGCGCCTCAACGATTCGGCGCTGCACTTCGAGCCCGAGGTGTCGGGCGCGCTCGGCTTCGGTTTCCGCGTGGGCTTCCTCGGCCTGCTGCACATGGACATCGTGCAGGAGCGCCTCGAGCGCGAGTACGAGATCGAGCTCGTGACCTCCGCGCCCACGGTGATCTACGAGGTGACCACCACCGACGGCACCGTGCTCAACGTCGACAACCCGGCCAAGCTGCCGCCGGTCGACAAGCTCGAGGAGCTGCGCGAGCCGATCATCATCGCCAACATCCTGGTGCCGCCGGATCACGTGGGCGGCGTGCTGCAGCTGTGCGCCGACAAGCGTGGCGTGCAGAAGAAGATGCTGTACCTCGGCACGCAGGTGTCGCTGCAGTACGAGCTGCCGCTCGCCGAGGTGGTGCTCGATTTCTTCGACCGGCTGAAGTCCACGAGCCGCGGCTACGCCTCGTTCGACTACGAGTTCAGCCATTTCCAGCCCGCGCCGCTGGTCAAGCTCGACATCCTCATCAACGGTGACAAGGTCGACGCGCTGTCGATCATCGTGCACAAGGATTCCGCCTACGACCGCGGCCGGGAGCTGGTCGACAAGATGCAGGAGCTGATCCCGCGGCAGATGTTCGAGGTGGCCGTGCAGGCCGCGATCGGCAGCCATATCATCGCCCGCGCCACGGTCAAGGCGCTGCGCAAGAACGTGCTCGCCAAGTGCTACGGCGGCGACGTGTCGCCCAAGCGCAAGCTGCTCGAGAAGCAGAAAGAGGGCAAGAAGCGCATGAAGCAGCTGGGCCAGGTGGAGATTCCTCAGGAAGCGTTCCTGGCGGTGCTGAAGGTCGGGAAAAAATAATGCAAACACTCGTGAACGTGCTGATCGTGATCCTGGCCTGGCTGGCCATCCCGGCCGTGCTGATCTCCGCCTGGGACAAGTGGATCGCGGAGCCCAAGCGGCCGCGCACGCCGCAGGGCGAGCCGCTGCCCGGTCCGTCGTATGCGCGGCTGGCGCGCACCCTCCTGCCGTTCACGCTGCTTGCTGCCGTCGTGGCCATCGGCGCCAAGGAAGTGTTCGATTTCGCCGGGGAGGTCGCGGTGCCGCTCAGCTGGCTGTCGGCGCCGCTCGGCCTGTGGCTGGCCCTCGACAGCTGGTTCCTCGCGCCGCGACGGCAGATCCGTGCGGGTTCGACCCAGGTGGCGGATCCGCCGCTGGTGCGGGCTGCGTATTTCGTGCTGCCGGTGTTCGTGGTCGCGCCCATCGTGCGCATGATCCGTGCCGAGGCGCTCGACTTCAGCCTCGTGCTGCTGCTGCTGTCATTGTTCACCGGGGTGGTGTGGGCCCTGGATCACTGGGTCTTCAGGCGCCGGCGCGAGGCCGCCGCGGCCCGCGCGAATCCGCCCCTGACGCTGGCCGAACCCGGAACCGTCGACTACGCGCGCAGCTTCTTCCCGGTGGCGTTCATCGTGCTGATCGTGCGCGCCTTCATCTTCGAGCCGTTCCGGATTCCGTCCGACTCGATGATGCCCACGCTGCTCGACGGCGATTTCATCGTCGTGAACAAGTACGCGTACGGCCTGCGGCTGCCGGTGATCAACAAGAAGTTCATCGACACGGGCTCGCCGCAGCGCGGCGACGTCGTGGTGTTCCGCTACCCGCCCGATCCGAACGTGAACTTCATCAAGCGGCTGGTCGGCTTGCCGGGCGACCGCGTCGAGGTCCGGGACGACCAGCTCATCATCAATGGCCAGCCGATCCCGCAGGAGCCACGCGGCTACTATTCGGACGGCTGCTACCTCGGGCTGCGCCTGTCCGTGGAGACGCTGGGCGAGCATACCCACCAGGTCATTTCCTGCCACTCGGCCGATGCCCTGGAGCGCTCGAACTCCTTCGGCTTCACCGCCAGCACGCCCTTGCCCCAATGCGATCGCAAGAAGATCGATCGGGACGTCGGCAACTACATCTGCAACGAGAACATCGGGCCTGGCAGCCGGGATTCCGGCGACAAGGTCGTGGACGTGGTGCCCGCCGGCCATTACCTGATGATCGGCGACAATCGCGACAACAGCGATGACGGTCGGCGCTGGGGATTCGTGCCCGACGAGTACATTGTCGGCAAGGCGACCCGAATCTGGTTCAATTTCGACCTGGAGCGCCCCGGTTCCAAGGTCGTCAACTGGAGCCGCATCGGCAAAGGTATCGAGTGATCGAATCCTGGGAGGACAGATGAAAAGCAGACAACGTGGCGTGACGATGATCGGCTGGATCTGCCTGCTGGTGCCCGTGGCCATCGTGGTTTACGCCGCGATCCGCGTGACGCCGAAGTACATGAGTTACTACAAGCTCGTGCAGGCCATGAAGGAAACGGCCACGCAGCTGAAATCCGACGAGACGCTGACGGCGACGTCAGTTCGCAACGCCCTCGGAAAGCGATTCGACACCGGCTACGTCGAGGTCGATCCGAAGGAGATCGAGGTCACCAAGGGCGAGACCGGCTGGGTCATGCATGCCGAGTACGAGGAAACGGCACCGCTGTTCGGCAACCTGTCGCTGCTGTTGACGTTCAACGAGACGGTGCCCATCAACTGAATGCGTCAACCATGAGCACGGCTGAAGCGCAGGCGCGCGCGCTCGCCGCGCGGCTCGGCTACGAACCGCGCGACCTGTCGCTGCTCGTGGTCGCGCTCACGCACCGCAGTGCCGAGGGGCCCAACAACGAGCGCCTGGAGTTCCTCGGCGATTCCGTGCTCAACCTGCTGTTGTCGGAGCGCCTGTACCGGGAATTTCCCGGCGCCAGCGAAGGCGACCTGTCGCGGCTGCGGGCCCGGCTCGTGAGCGAGCAGCCGCTGGCGGAGATCGCGCAGGACATGCGGCTCGGAGAACTGCTGCTGTTGGGATCCGGCGAGCTCAAGTCGGGCGGATACCGCCGCCAGTCCATCCTCGCCGACGCCTTCGAGGCGCTGTGCGGCGCGCTCTACCTGGACGGTGGACTCGAAACGGTGCGCGCGCGCATCGGCCCGATGTTCGAGCCGCGCATCTCGGCCTTGCCGGAGCCCTCGACACTCAAGGACGCCAAGACGCGGCTGCAGGAGCACCTGCAGGCCAACGGCCACCCGTTGCCGCTGTACGCGGTCAAGCGGACCAGCGGCGAACCGCACGAGCAGGTGTTCCTGGTGTCCTGCGCGCTCCCGCATGCCGGCGTGGAGACCGAGGGTGAAGGACCGAGCCGCCGCCGCGCCGAGCAGGTGGCCGCGCGCGCCGCGCTCGCAGCGCTGGGTCTGTATGACTGAAGCCGCCGGATTCCGTGCCGGGTTCGCCGCGCTGGTCGGGCGTCCCAACGTCGGCAAATCGACGCTGCTCAACGCGCTGGTCGGCGAGAAGGTGTCGATCGTCACGTCACGGCCGCAGACCACGCGCCATCGTGTGCTGGGCGTGCTGAACCGGCCGGGCGTGCAGCTGGCGTTCGTCGACACGCCCGGCCTGCACCTGGGCGAGCGGCGCGCACTGAACCGCGCCATGAACCGCACGGCCGCGGCGGCGCTGGCCGATGCCGACCTGGTCGTGTTCGTGGTCGAGGCGCTGCGCTTCGGCGAGGAAGACGAGGCGGTCTTGCGCCGCATCCGCGATTCGGGGCGCGAGGCGATCGCGGTGGTCAACAAGGTCGACAAGGTCAATCCGAAGGACAAGCTGCTGCCGTTCGTGGCCGAGCTGGCCGCGCGGCATGCCTTCCTCGACGTGGTGCCGGTGTCGGCGCAGAAGGGCGACAACCTCGAGCGCCTGGTCGAGGTGATCGCCACGCGCCTGCCCGAATCCCCGCAGCTCTTCCCCGAAGACCAGCGCACCGACCGCGGCATCGAATTCCAGATCGCCGAGACGATCCGCGAGAAGCTCACCATGGAACTGGTCGAGGAGCTGCCCTACGGCATCGCCGTCGAAGTCGAGAAGCTCGAGGAGCAGGACGGGCAGCTGGTCGTGCACGCCGTCATCTGGGTGGACCGCGCCGGCCAGAAGCCCATCGTCATCGGCGCCGGGGGATCGCGGCTCAAGCGCATCGGCCAGAAGGCGCGCGAGGAGCTGAACGCGCGTCTCGGCCGCCGGCTGCACCTGAACCTGTGGGTGAAGGTGCGCGAGGACTGGGCCGACGATGCACGCGCGCTGGCGCAGCTGGGGCTCGAGTGATGAGCACGCGCGAACGCATCACGCTCGAGCCCGCCTACGTGCTGCACAGCCGCGAGTACCGCGACACCAGCCGCATCCTCGACGTGTTCAGCGCCGCGCACGGCCGGCTGACGCTGTTCGCGCGCGGCGCGCGCGGACCGAAATCGAAGCTCGCCTCGCTGCTCATGCCGTTCCGGCCGCTGCTCGTGTCCTGGAGCGGACGCGGCGATGCGGCCCAGCTCACGGCCGCCGAGCCGGACGGCGAGGCGGCGCCGCTGCCGTCGCGACAGGTGCTCTCCGGCTTCTACCTCAACGAGCTCGTGATCAGTCTCACCACGCGCCACGATCCTCAGCCGCAGCTGTTCGACGATTACGCCGCGGCGCTGCGCGGCCTGGCCTCGGACGCCGCGGCGGAGCCGATCTTGCGCGTGTTCGAGAAGCGCCTGCTGGCATCGCTCGGCTATGGCCTGGAATTCGCGGTGCAGGCGGGGACTTACTACCGCTTCCGCGTCGGCGAGGGGCTGGCCGAGGTGCGCGAGGATGCGCCGGGCGCGTACCCGGGGCGCTGCCTGCTGGCGCTGCAGGAGGAGAACCTGGCCGACGTCGAAACGCTGGACGTCGCGCGGCGCGTGCTGCGGCAGGCGCTGGATCATTGTCTCGAAGGCCGCGAGCTTCGCACGCGCACCGTGGCGCGTTCGATGCTGCGGCGAGGAAATCCATGAACACCGCGTCCCGAATCGAACTCGGCATCAACATCGATCACGTCGCGACCGTGCGCCAGGCGCGCCGCGCGCCGTTCCCGGATCCGGTGCACGCGGCGCTGCTGGCCGAGCAGGCCGGCGCCGACAACATCACGCTGCACCTGCGCGAGGACCGCCGCCACATCCAGGACCGCGACGTGCACGCGCTGCGGCCGCTGCTGCAGACGCGCATGAACCTGGAGATGGGGCTCACGCCGGAGATGCTGAAGATCGCGGCCGGCGTGCGGCCACACGACTGCTGCCTGGTGCCGGAGAACCGCGCCGAGATCACCACCGAAGGCGGCCTCGACGTGGCGGCCGACGTCGCGCGCGTCGCGGCCGGCGTCGGCGAGCTGTCCGCCGCGGGCATCCGCGTGGCGCTGTTCATCGCCCCCGACATTGCGCAGATCGAGGCGGCGCGGCGCAGCGGCGCACCGGTCGTCGAGCTGCACACCGGCGCGTATGCCGAGGCCAGCGGTGCGGCACGCGCGCGCGAGCTGGAACGCCTGTCGACCGCCGCGAAACGCGCCGCGAACCTCGGACTCGAGGTGCACGCCGGCCACGGACTCACGTACCACAACGTGGTGCCGGTGGCGTCGATCCCGGAAATCGTCGAGCTCAACATCGGTCACTGCATCGTCGCGCGCGCGATCTTCGCGGGCCTGGAATCCGCGGTGCGCGACATGAAGGCGCTGATGACCGGGGCGCGGCGATGATCTTCGGCATCGGCGTCGACGTGCTCGAGGCGGCGCGCGTGAAGAAGCTCTACGACAAGTACGGCGAGCACTTCGTCGAACGCCTGCTGCTGCCGGCCGAGCGCGCGCAGCTCGGCAAAACCAGGCGAACCGAGCGGTTTCTCGCCATGCGTTTCGCCGCCAAGGAGGCGATCGTCAAGGCCATGGGCACGGGCTTCGCGCATGGCATGTGGATCCGCGACGTGGGCGTGGTGCAGAACGCCTGGGGCCGGCCCGAAGTCGTGTATTCGCCGCGCGGCGAGAAGATGCGGCAGAAGCTCGGCATCGGCGACGGGCACGTCACGCTCACGGACGAGGCGGGGCTGATCGTCGCGGTGGCCGTGCTGGAGAAGGCGGCGCGTCGCCGGCCGCCGCGTGCTGCCGCGAAGGGGCGCACGCGGGCCAGACGCGCCCGGCCGAAGCGCGCGCGGAGATCCGCATGAATTCGCTGGTGTTCGACATCGAGACCGTGCCGGACGTGGAGTTCGGCCGCCGGCTGTTCGGCCTGGAGGGGCTCGAGGACGACGAGGTCGCCAAGGCCATGCAGGCCATGGCGCGCCAGGATTCCGGCGGCGACTTCCTGCCGCATGAACAACATCGCATCGTGGCCATCTCCTGTGCCTTCCGCTCGCGCGACGGCTTTCGCGTCTGGAGCCTGGGCGAGGAGGGTGCGGGCGAGCGCGAGCTGGTGCAGCGCTTCTTCGACGGCATCGAGCGCTTCTCGCCGGACCTGGTGAGCTGGAACGGCGGCGGCTTCGACCTGCCGGTGCTGCATTACCGCGCGCTCAGGCACCAGGTGGCCGCGCCGCGCTACTGGGAAACCGGCGACGAAGACCTTGCGTTCCGCTACAACAATTATCTGGGCCGCTTCCATTGGCGGCACCTCGACCTGATGGACGTGCTGGCGGGCTACCAGAATCGGGCGCGCGCCTCGCTGTCCGACACCGCCGTGCTGCTCGGCTTCCCCGGCAAGCTGGGCTTCGACGGCTCGCAGGTGTGGGGCGCCTTCCAGCGCGGCGAGCTCACGCGCATCCGCCAGTACTGCGAAACCGACGTGCTGAACACCTGGCTGATCTTCCTGCGCTTCCAGCACATGCGCGGCCGCCTCACCGATGCCGGCCTCGCCGAGGAGCTGGCGCGCACGCGCGCCTGGCTCACCGAGAGCCGGCAGCCGCACTTCGACGAATTCCTGGCGGCCTGGAGCAGCTGATGGGACGCGCCGCGCGGGCCGCCAACGCCGCCATCGAAACCGGCGTGGTCGTCGATCTCACGCACGAAGCCGAAGGTGTGATCCGCGGCGAGGGCAAGACGGTATTCGTCAGCGGCGCGCTGCCGGGCGAGCGCGTCAGTTTCCGGCGCGTGAGCTTCCACAAGAATCACGACGAGGCCGAGCTCGTCGAGGTGCACGACGCCTCGCCGGAGCGCGTCGCGCCGCGCTGCGCGCACTTCGGCGTGTGCGGCGGCTGCGCGCTGCAACACCTGCAGCCGCAGGCGCAGTTGCGCGCCAAGCAGAAGGAGCTGGCCGACAATCTCGAACGCATCGGCCGCGTGACACCCGAGGAATGGCTGCCGCCGTTGCTGGGGCCGGTGTGGAACTACCGGCGGCGCGCGCGCCTGTCGTCCCGCTACGTGACGAAGAAGGGACGCAGCCTGGTCGGGTTCCGCGAGAAGCAGGGCAAGTACGTGGCGGACGTGTCGCGCTGCGAAGTGCTCGCCGAGCCGGTCGCCGCGCTGGTCGGCAGGCTCGGCGAACTGCTGACCGGCCTGCAGCGCCGCGAGAGCATTCCGCAGATCGAAGTGTCGCTGTCGGACGGCGAGCACGTACTGGTGATGCGCGTGCTCGATCCGCTGCCGGAGTCGGACCTCGAGGCGTTGCGCGGCTTCGAACGCGAACACGGGCTGCGCATCCTGCTGCAGCCCGGCGGACTGGATTCGGTCGCGCCGCTCACGCCCGGCCCCGTGGACCTGCACTACCGCCTGGACGAGTTCGACCTGCGGCTGGATTTCGGTCCCACCGATTTCGTGCAGGTCAATGCCGCGATCAACCACGCGATGGTGGCGCGCGCCATCGAACTACTCGAGCCCGCGCCGGGCGAGCGCGTGCTGGACCTGTATTGCGGGCTGGGCAACTTCACGTTGCCGCTGGCACGCCGGGCCGCCGCGGTGGTCGGCGTGGAAGGTGAGGCCGGGCTGATCGGACGGGCGCGCGCCAATGCCCGGCGCAACGGCCTCGAGAACGCCACTTTTCACGTGGCCGACCTGTCGGTCGCCCCCGACAGGACGCTGCCGTGGATGCGCGGGGGGTACGACAAGGTCCTGTTAGACCCGCCCCGGGTCGGCGCCCGCGAGGTTTTGAGCGCCGTTGCACATCTTGCGCCGCGCAGGGTGGTGTATATCTCCTGCCACACGGGCTCGCTTGCGCGTGACCTCGGCCTGCTCACCCAGGAGCATGGCTTTCGCTTACGGGCAGCCGGTGTACTTGATATGTTTCCGCACACCACACACGTGGAGTCCATGGCGGTGCTCGAACGGGCACCATAGGGCTCCGGAAGACGGGACGCTGACGTGACCTTGGGCCCTTTGATGGTCGATGTCGCCGGCCTCGAGCTCACGCCCGAGGACCGCGACGTGCTGCGCCATCCGCTGGTCGGCAGTGTGATCCTGTTCACACGCAACTACGCCTCTCCGGAACAGCTGCGCCGGCTGGTGGCCGACATCCACGCAGTGCGCACTCCCGCGCTGATCGTTGCCGTCGACCAGGAGGGCGGGCGCATACAGCGCTTCCGCCCCGAGTTCTCCGCCCTGCCGGCGCCGCGGCGCATCGGTCATGCCTGGGATCTCGACCCCGGGCAGGGCCTGCAGCTGGCGCGCTCCATGGGCTGGCTGATGGCCGCGGAACTGCGCGCCCACGGCGTCGACCTGTCGTTCGCGCCCTGCGTCGACCTCGACTACGGCGTGAGCGAGGTCATCGGCGACCGCGCATTCCACGCGAAGCCCGACGCCGTCGCAGAGCTCGCGCTCGCCTGGGTGAAGGGCATGCAGGACGCAGGCATGGCCGCGACCGCCAAGCATTTTCCGGGCCATGGCGCCGTCGTGGCGGACTCCCACCAGTCGCTGCCCGTGGACCGGCGCGACTTGAGCGAGCTCGCCGCCGACGTGCTGCCGTACCGCCGCCTCATCGCGAACGGCCTGCCGGGCGTGATGGTGGCGCACGTGCTGTTCCCGGCCGTCGCGCCGGAACCCGCGAGCCTGTCGCGCCGCTGGATACAGAACGCGTTGCGCGAGGAGCTGCGCTTCGAGGGCGCGATCTTCACCGATGACCTGTCGATGGGTGGCGCGAAGGAGTTCGGCGACATCGTCGCGCGCGCGAGCGCGGCGCTCGCCGCCGGCTGCGACGTCCTGCCGGTGTGCAACGACCGCGAGAGCGTCGTGACGCTGCTCGACGAGCTCGACCACGAGATCCAGCCGAGCTCGCACCTGCGCCTCGTGCGCATGCGCGGCAAGGCGGCGCCCGAGCGCGGCGCGTTGCTCGCGGGCGAGCCGTGGCGCGCGAGCCAGGAGCTGCTGGCGCGCTCGCAGGCCGCGCCGGCACTGAGGCTGACGGCGGGCAACGCATGAACGGGTCGTCGAAGAACGGGTTCGCGGGTGATTTCCTGCGCGGCGCGCTCGACGTCTCGCCCGAGGGCGTCGTGATCTGCG